>CAZRGJ010000388.1:0-3361 GCA_964599445.1 uncultured Planctomycetaceae bacterium
GGGGTGTCTGGGACAAAAAAAGGAAATATTTTGCAGAATTTAACGAATTTTATGATTTTTTTGATGGTAGGGGGTTGGCAATTCTGAAATTTTGGGTTAAAATAAGAGTAAGTTTTCGGAAAATTTGTCCATGCAGGAAGCAGATTGACAAAATATCCGGAATGCGGCCATCAGGTATCCCCACGTCCTTTCTATCTGAAAAAGGAATTTTGGATGAATCGAATCGTATTTTTCCAGACCATATTTTTTTTGCTCTTCTTTCTGAATGAAACTGTTTTTTCTGCCACATTCAGTACGCGAAATTTTACCGTCACAGCCGACGATCCCCGAATCGCAGAGACGATGGCACACCGTTCGGAGGAACTCCGAAGCCGACTTGCGAATTTCTGGCTGGGCAAGGAACTGCCGCGCTGGTACAAAAGATGCAGGATCAAGATCCAGATCGGAAATGTTTCTGCCGGCGGCGCGACCACGTTCACTTTCAAAAACGGTGAGGTCTATGATTGGAACATGACGGTCCAGGGTACCCGGGAACGTATTTACGATTCCGTTCTTCCGCACGAGATCACGCACACGATCCTCGCCAGCCACTTTCGGACTCCTCTTCCCCGTTGGGCGGATGAGGGGGCCGCGACGTTTGTGGAGCATGATTCCGAGCGCGCGAAGTATCGTCAGCAGCTTTACAGTGCGCTCAAAACGAACCGGGGCATTCCGCTCGACCAGCTTTTCGATATGGAAGAGTATCCGGAGGATCCCCTCCCGCTCTATGCGCACGGCTACTCGCTCGCGGAGTTTCTCATTCGGCAGCGCGGCCCGCGGTACTATATCAGCTTCATTGAGGCGTGCCTTTGCCGGGAAGAGAGCTGGAATGACCTCGTCTATGAATTCTATGGATACGAAAGTCTTCGGAATATGCAGAATGACTGGGTCGGCTGGGTCCAGGATGGAACGCCGGAATTCCAGGGAACGAACCTGATCCCGAATGAGGAAAATGTCGTCGTTTCGGCAGATCCGGCCTCCGCTTCTTCGGAAGAGAACATTCGCGGAATGGTCTTTCATGATTCCGTCAAGGTCGTTCCGGAATCCAAAGTGCGTCCCCAGCCCAATCTGGTCCAATGGAACACGACGCACGTGAACGGTCCTGCGCCTCAGATGCCGCCGGCGGTTTATCCGTGACCAGACGGAGACGGTCGAGGAAATGACGCTGGCGGAAATACGGCAGCTGAAAATTACCCGTCAAAAAAAGAAACGGCGTTCCGGAAATTCGGGATGCCGTTTTTGCGTGTTTGGGGGAACGTGCCGATGATTTGAACGTACCTCAGTTTCAGCGAACGGTTCCTTCTTCGGTACTGACTTTGGCGGACTCTCCGCAAGAGGTTTCGGGGTGAAGGTCTCCCTGTTTCCATCCGTTGGCTTCCATCGTTCCGATGATCTGGTCGAGGATCTCTTTTTTCTTCAGGATCCATTCCGGCGCAACGAGTTTCTCGCGGGCACAGTCTCCGGAAAGTCGGTGAATGACCAGCTTCGGAGAAACGTGCCGCAGGACGTAGACCGCCCAGTCGATGTACTCCGCCATGGTGATCGGCTCAAACTCGCCGGACCGGTAAAGTTCTGCCAGACGGGTACCCGCCAGAACGTAGAGCGAATGGATCTTCAGTCCCTGAATATCGTGCTGATTGAGAAAATCGACCGTCCGGATCAGATGCTCTTTCGTTTCGCCGGGAAGTCCGGGGAGGATGTGCGCCACGACATTCAGACCGCGTTTTCGGAGGATCTGGACCGCCTCGGTGAATCGGGAGGCTGGGTATCCCCGATTGATCCTTTTTGCTGTTTCATCATCGGAGGTCTGGAGGCCGATCTCGATCTGAACATAGTATTTCTCCGCATATTCGGCAAGCAGATCTGCGATCTCATCCGAAATGCAGTCCGCCCGTGTTCCGACGGCCAGTCCGACGATGCGTTCATCTCCGTCCGCAAGAGCTGAGTCGTATTTGGCGCGCAGAACGTCAACGGGAGCGTAGGTGTTCGTAAAATTCTGAAAGTAAACGAGAAATTTCTCGGCACGATGCTTGATCCGCGCTTTTTCCATTGCGGTGAGGATCTGATTTCGGATCCCGATCTCGGTAATGAACTCGCCGGAGCCGCGCTCTCCACAGAAGATGCACCCGCCGATGCCGCACGTTCCGTCACGATTTGGGCAGGTAAATCCTCCGTCAACGCATACTTTGTATGATTTTGCGCCGAAAGTTTCCTTGAGAAAACGGCTCACATCGCGAAAGGGTTTGCGTTCCTGCGGCGGCGGAACTCCGGGACCATATTTTCTTTTTCGGACTCTCATGGGAAACGGATCGGAAAAGCTGGTGGAAGTTGATGAAAGGAATGGAAATCGAATTTTGAATGCGTTCAGTATAGCACGAAATTTCCAAAGAAGCAACCGATCAGGAGGAAAGAAAGGGGAATTTTGCAAAAAAAGAGAAATTTTTTGAGAAAATTTCAAAATTTTAGTGAAAAATGATGAAAAAAACAGACTCATTCCTAGTGAAATTCCGATAAAATAAAATAGTCAAGATGAGCGAATGCTGAGATTTTGAGTGGATTTGCCCGATTTTCAGTATGGTGAATGCAGAGGAGTTTCGAAGAAGGAAACGACTGCTTCCAAGGCTCAGAAAGAAATGAAGTCAATGGGATGCGCGGTTGAAAAACGGACAGCCAGGGAGGCTCCATGTTCGTTAGAAAAATCGGTGGTCGATTTTGCCGTCCTATCCAGAATCCTGAATGGAGGAAATTGTGGCTAAAGCAAAGAAGGAAGAAGAAGTGAAGAAGGCGGCTCCGGCTGCGGCAGCGAAAGCTCCGGCGAAGAAGGCGTGCAAAAAAGCGGAAGCGGCAGTAGAAGAAAAGGCTCCGGCGAAGAAATGCTGCAAAAAATCCTGCAAAAAAGCTGATGCCGCAGTAGAAGAAAAAGCCCCGGCGAAGAAGTGCACCAAGAAAGGGTGCAAGTGTGCGGAAAAAGCCGCCGCCGAAGAAAAAGCCCCGGCGAAGAAATGCTGCAAGAAAGCGTGCAAGTGCGCGGAAAAAGCCGCCGGCGAAGAAAAAGTTCCGGCGAAGAAATGCACCAAGAAAGCGTGCAAGAAAGCGGAAGCTGCGGTAGAAGAAAAAGCCCCGGCGAAGAAATGCTGCAAGAAAGCGTGCAAAAAAGCCGCCGCCGAAGAAAAAGCCCCGGCTAAAAAAGCCGCCAAAAAAGCTCCGGCCAAGAAAGCCGCCAAAAAAGCCTGATCTGTGAGAAACAGTTCAGTCGATCCTCAAAGAAAGCCGATTCCTGATGAGTCGGCTTTCTTTTTTGTTTTTCTGCTTCAGGATCGTC
>CAZRGJ010000389.1:0-3346 GCA_964599445.1 uncultured Planctomycetaceae bacterium
CGCGGCGCTGCGCCTTGAACATCGAGGTTGAGGTACGTTTGATGTACCCGCCGGCCGTGATGGAGACCACCATATTTTCTTCGGTGATGAGATCTTCCAGATTCGTGTCGAGGTCCACCAGCTCGATCCCCGTGCGGCGAGCGTCGCCGTAGCGGTCGCGCATTTCTTCGAGATCTTCGCGGATGATGGCGAGAATGTTCGCATTGTCCGAGAGGATCCGATTGTATTCCTTGATGTTTTCAAGCAGCTCGTTGAATTCGCCCGCAAGTTTTTCCTGCTCCAGATTGACCAGCTGACCGAGCGTCATGCGCAGGATCGCATCGACCTGGACCGGCGTGAGCGAATATTCGTCCCGCTGCCCGTACTCGAGAACGTAGTTCGAGAAACCGTCTTCTCCCAGTGCACGTTCGATGAGGGCGGCCGGGCATTTGATCTCGGAAAGCAGACGGGCTTTCGCTTCCGCCTGGGTCTTGGAGGTCCGGATCGTGCGGATGACCTGATCGATGTTCGCATGTGCCAGAAGAAGACCTTCGACCGTGTGCTTACGCTGCCGCGCCTTGTTCAGGAGGAACTGCGTTCTGCGGCGGATGACGCTCATGCGGTGACGGATGAACTCCTGAAGAAGTTCCTTGAACGGCATGATGCGCGGCTTCCCGTCCACCAGAGCAAGCAGGATGATGGAAAAACTGTCCTGCAGCGGCGAGAATTTGTAGAGCTGGTTCAGCACCACGTTCGGGTCGGCATCGCGCTTCAGTTCCAGAATGACGCGGACCGGTTCTTTCAGGTCGCTTTCGTCGCGAATGTTGGAGATCCCCTCGATCCTGCCGTTGGTGACCAGCTCGGCGATCTTGTTGATGACGTTGATCCTCGTCTGCTGGTACGGGATCTCGGAGACGACGATGCGGGAACGGTTTCCCTTCATCTCTTCGATCGCGGCGCGTGCGCGGACGACGATGGTGCTTCTTCCCGTCAGGTACCCATTATAGATGCCGGTGCGTCCGCAGATGATGCCGCCGGTCGGGAAGTCCGGACCGGGAACGATGGACATCAGCTCGGGAAGCGAAACGCCGGGATCGTCGATGACGCGGATCAGGGCATTGCAGATCTCCGTCAGGTTGTGCGGCGGAATGCTCGTCGCCATACCGACCGCGATCCCGTTTGCGCCGTTGACCAGCAGGTTCGGGAATTTGGACGGCAGAACGACCGGTTCCAGATTGCGTTCGTCGTACGTCGGAATGAAGTCGACCGTGTCGAGCTTGAGATCCTCAAGCATCATGGCGGCGAAGCGGGACATACGGGCTTCCGTGTATCGCATGGCCGCGGGGGGCAGACCGGCGATGGAACCGAAGTTGCCCTGCTTGTCGACCAGAACGTAACGCATATTCCATTCCTGCGCCATGCGGACCATGGTCGGATAGACGATACTTTCACCGTGCGGATGGTAGTTTCCGCTCGTATCGCCGGAGATCTTTGCGCTCTTCACTCGGGCAGCCGTCGGGCCGAGGTTCAGGTCGTTCATCGCCACGAGGATGCGGCGCTGGGAGGGTTTCAGTCCGTCATGGACATTCGGGAGAGCACGGCTCACGATAACGCTCATGGCGTACGTGAGGTAGCTGTTCTTCATCTCCTCTTCCACGGTGTATTCAAGCAGCCGGCCGCCGCCGACGATCTCGCCGCCGGTTCCGGGATTTTCGTTTTCATCCATCGGAGGAATGTCGTTTGCGTCAGACACGATTCAACCTTCTATAAAGTTTCTCAATAATTAATGAATACCACCATGGATTTTACCATTTTTTTGCGAAAATTTCAAGCCCCCCTGCTGGGATTTCGCCGGAATTTTTCCTCTTTTCACCTCCGCAGACTTTCCCTTTTCGTTATTTCCCGTTTTTTACGCCGATTTTATGTCAAAAAATCCGGGATTTCCGAAAACAGAGCATCTGTGCCTTCATGCGGACGGGACCGAAACATCCGCTGCGGCAGAATGAGGATGGGCGGCGGGTGGACGGCGAAAGAACCGTTCACGAACAGCGCACAGGCGAAACAGGAAACGGTTCAGCCTGAATGCAAATGAAATCCGGACGGGATACAAAAGGAGGCTGGGGAGGCAGAAATGGTGAAAGAAGAGGAACAGAAAGCAAAAAACTTTCAATATTCATGGGAATCTGTTTCGGATTCCCTCTTGACTAATTTTTGTAATGTGCTAAAATAAAGGGAATCATGTTTTTATTGTGTGCTCCCGGGGATCGTTTTCATCCGAAAAGGGCAACCGGAGCAGATTAAGATTTGAGTTCTACTCAGAAGAAGGGATGAGAATCCATGACGAAGTACGTTTATAGTTTTTCTCAGGGCAATGCCGACGGCAACAAAGACATGCGTGAACTGCTTGGCGGTAAAGGTGCCAACCTTGCCGAAATGGCGCGCAACAATCTGCCGGTTCCGGCTGGTTTCACCATCACGACCGAAGTCTGCACGTATTTCTACGATCACGGCAAGACCTATCCGGAATCCCTGAAAGCCGACGTCGAAGCCGCCATGAAAGGCATCGAAGCTGCGATGGGCAAAAAATTCGGCGATACGGAAAACCTTCCGCTGCTGGTTTCCTGCCGCTCCGGCGCGCGTGAATCCATGCCCGGTATGATGGACACCGTTCTGAACATCGGTCTCAACGACAAGACCGTCCAGGTCCTCGCTGAGAAATCCGGTTCCGAACGTTACGCCTGGGACTGCTACCGCCGCTTCGTCCAGATGTACGGCGACGTCGTTCTCGAAATGAAACCGGCCAACAAAACTGAGATCGACCCATTCGAAAAGATCCTCGAAGCCAAAAAAGAGGCTTGCGGCGTCGAACTCGACAGCGATCTGTCCGCTGACGCTCTGAAAGAACTGGTCGCCGAATTCAAAGCTGCCGTCAAAGAAGCCACCGGCAAAGATTTCCCGGAAGATCCGATGGAACAGGTCTGGGGAGCTGTCGGCGCCGTGTTCGGAAGCTGGATGAACGACCGCGCGATCGTTTACCGCCGTACCTACGACATCCCGCACTCCTGGGGCACCGCGGTCAACGTTCAGGCCATGGTCTTCGGAAACATGGGTGAAGACTGCGCCACCGGCGTTGCTCTGACCCGCGACGGCGCCACGGGCGTCAAAGGCATCACGGGTGAGTACCTCATCAACGCTCAGGGTGAAGACGTTGTTGCCGGTATCCGCCGTCCCAAGAAAATCGAAGAATCCCTCGCCGCCGACATGCCGGAAGTCTGGGATCAGTTCCAGGAAGTCGCTCTGAACCTCGAAAAAGCCTATCGCGACGTTCAGGACATCGAATTCACGATCGAACGCAAAAAGCTCTACA
>CAZRGJ010000390.1:0-3336 GCA_964599445.1 uncultured Planctomycetaceae bacterium
AAACTCCGATTTCACGTGGTGGGAGCATCCGCTTGAAGAACTGGCTGGAAAGACGCTGGGGCTGATCGGTTTTGGAAATATCGCAAAGAAAGTCGCCATGATCGCGCAGGCAATGGACATGCGGGTCATTGCGGCACGCAAAAATACGCAGGCCGTTCCGGAAATGAACGTGGAGTTCGTTTCGCGAGATGAAGTTTTCTGCCAAGCCGATGTCGTGAGCCTGCACTGTCCCGCGACTCCGCAGACGGAAAATCTGGTGGATAGCCGAACGCTGGCACTCATGAAGCCGACGGCGTTTCTCATCAATACGGCCCGCGGTACGCTCGTTGACGAAAACGCGCTGGCTGAGGCCTTGAATTCCGGGCGTATTGCCGGCGCGGGACTCGACGTTCTTTCCCAGGAACCGCCGTCTGTGGACAATCCGCTCCTTTCCGCCAGAAACTGTTTCTGTACTGCGCATATTGCGTGGGCGACACTCGCAGCTCGGAAACGCTGTCTGGAGACCGTTATCCGAAATGTGGAAGCATTTCTGGCCGGTGAACCCGTCAACGCGGTTTCGTGAACCCCGTTTTGACCGGGAATGTTCCGTTTCCGGATCGGGACCATAGTTCCTTCCTTCATTTGTCCATTCATCATTCATTCCTTACCCCAACGGAGAAGATCATGCTGAAAAAATCTATTTTTCATCCGATTTTTCAAAGCCGAAACGGATCTCAAGTCCGTTTGACTTCGGCAATTTCCGCGTTACTTTTGGGTTTCGTTTCCTGCCTTTTCTCTCCCGCAGTTTTATTTGCCGGAGAGGAAGGGGCGTTTCGGCAGCCTTCTGCGAGTCCGTATGGAACCTGCTCGCATTTGGGAGGCGGCCAGGAACACGATGCGATGCCGCGGAACATGATCCTCATGCGCGAAGCCGGGATCGAATGGGCACGCGCAGATTTCAGCTGGTCTGGGATCGAACGTCCGCAGGGGACCTGGAATTTTGAGCATCTGGACCGGGTCGTCAAAAATGCAGAGGAGCAGGGGATCCACATTCTTCCGATCCTGGATTACTCAACAGCCTGGGCGGCTCCGTCTTACAAAAATCCGGAACTTTGGCTGGAGTATGTGCGCCGGACAGTCACGCACTTTAAAGACAGGATCCAGTACTGGGAGGTCTGGAATGAGCAAAATCTGCGTAATTTCTGGGGCGACACGCCGAATCCGGAACAGTATGCCAAATTTCTGCGGAAGACCTACCTGACGATCAAAGAGATCGATCCGGAACTTCTCGTAGTCTACGGCGGTCTGGCAGGTGTTCCGGCCGAATTTTACGAGAAGTCGCTTCAGGCCGGTGCGGGTGAGTTTTTTGACGTCATGAATATTCATCCGTATCGCGGCGGCATGGTCTCTCAGCAGGCGGTCAACCGCTTCAAAGAGGATATTCAGAAATTCCACGATCTGACCGTTCAGTATTGCGGAAAAACCAAACCGCTCTGGATCACCGAGATGGGTTGGGCCACGCCGCCTGTTTTGGGACAGAATTCCCGATATTTCATCTCCGGAGTCATCGAAAAACTCTTCCCCAACGGTATCCCGGGCAAAATCGCGGTCGTCTGGGACACGAACTACCCGCCGTCCATGGGGCTGAATGATGCCATGTGGAAGAAAATGCTTCCCGAAAATGTGGATTTCGAGCTTTTCCCGATAGAAAAAGCCGTGGCTCTCGATCCCCAAACGTTCCCGGTCCTTGTGCTGCCGCCGGGAGAAGATTTTCCCGTCACGTGTGCGGATGAGATCCGGAATTACGTCAAAAACGGCGGAACGCTCATCCTTCACGGCGGAGTTCCGTTCTATTATCAGATGGTCCGCGGTGAAGACGGGTACTGGGTCCGTCCGGAAAAAAATCCGTATGCCGGTTCTCTCAGCAGAAGTTTTCGTGTTCGCGTGTTGACCTGGTGGACCGACAAAGGAACGCCGGAGCAGACACCACTTGAACTGGCTCCCAATGTCTCGGCATCGTTGGCGAAATATCCTGCCGAAAAACTTCAGGGCGGCCGATTCTTTTCGGATTCGGAACTGAAGGAAGGAGATTCTTTTGAACCGCTCCTTCTCCCCAAAGATGCCCAGTGGACCGATGGACCGGCAAAAGGAACGAAATTTGACGCGCCGTGTGCCTGCATTTACCGATTTGCCAGCGACTGGAAAGGAAATATTGCGGTGAATGCTGTCATGGGAGATGTGCCCGGCAACACGAATCGCTGCGTTGAAGAAAATCAGGGAATCTTTCTTGCCCAGTCGATCCTTCTCGCCCTGGCAAACGGTGTAGAACGCTACTTCTCCTACGAATTTCAGGCTGTCGAACGCGACGATGTGGATCCCGAACATCATTTTGGGATCATGCATGCCGACCTGACTCCCAAAACCGGCTATCTGGCGTATCAGACCCTCACGAAAGCCCGTCCTGCTGGTTCCGTGAATGTTCCTGTGGGCGAAACCGCCAACGATTCTCGCATTTGTCTCCTTTCTTGGAAACGCCCCGATGGTCAGACTGCGTATGCCGTTTGGGCCTACGGAGGAACAGAAACGTGCAGGCTGGCTCTTTCGCAGAAACCCGCGGCCTCGTTTGATGCCTACGGGCAGAAAGTCCAGCTTGAGGAAGGCGTTCAGGAACGGGAGATCTCTCAGAAGATTCTGTACGTCATCGGAAAAGATCTTCAGCTGAAGGTCCTGAACTGACGAAAATGCCGGACGTCGGCATTCATTTTGGAGATCGTGTCGGGGAATGTGGACGGCGAGTTTCATTTTCCGACACGATCTCGTTTTTATTCATGCCGCATATCGGAACTTTTTTTACGGAAAAATACCGACCGATTTAAAAGAGAAATGCGGAGTTCAGACCCCGCACTTTGAAAATCAGAGAAGAGCCCGTTTCGGTCAGGTCCGCTCAGTTCATCATCGCTTCACGAAATTCTTCAGGAGTCACCTGCTTCTCAACGATAGTGCAGTGTTCAATGACCCATGCGATCGTCTTCTTTTCCATCTCGCCGGCACGGAACATTCCAAGCACCTCAGGCTTTTTCCCGTAAAATGCGAGGATCTGGGGAGCCTGAGGACCGTATTTCTGGATCTCAGCTTTCAGTGCTTCCATGACCTCCTCATCCGAGAGCTTCACATCATTTGCTTTTGCCAGTTCCATCAGAAGCATTCCCTGCGAAGCACGGTGCTGCGCGATTTTTTTCGCTTCTTCATCTGAAAGGTCGGCATCGTGTTTCTTGAGCATCTCGACTTCCTGTTCCACGATATTGGCCGGAGCTTCCATCGGGAATTTGTCGGCAAGTGCTTCCATGACCTCAAAAC
>CAZRGJ010000391.1:0-3335 GCA_964599445.1 uncultured Planctomycetaceae bacterium
AAACGATCCTTTCCATGCTTTCTGCCGTTTCATCCGGTCTCGCGATCTCGTCCGGCGTTGCCCTTTCTGCGCTGCTTCTGCCTGTCAGTCAGGCAAACGCAGTCGAAACGCTCTACACCGTGCCGGAAGGGACCGTTTCCATCACTCCCGCCGATTTTGCGCCGCTCGCCGAGCCGGAAATGCTCTTCCCGAACGAAAAGACGAAAGGGCTTGAGCAGTGGGTCCCGAACAAGGCAAAAGATCCGTCCATCATCTGGTTCCGCGGCCGCTACCTGATGTACTTCTCGATCTTCCCAACCAAAGACACGCCGATCGACTGCTGCCTCGGGATCGGCATCGCGGAGAGCAAAGATCTCGTTCAGTGGGACGTGATCGGCGTGATTCCCCCGCTGACGGAGATCGACAAAAAAGGCTGCGGTGCGCCGTGCGTCAAAGTCTGGGACGATCAGGTCCACATTTTCTATCAGTCCTACGGCAACGGCCCGAAAGACGCGATCATTTACGCAACGTCCAATGACGGGATCAAGTTCACGCCGCACGCGCAGAATCCGATCTTCTTCCCCTCCGGCGACTGGTCGAACGGCCGTGCGATCGACGCGGATTTCTTTGAATTCAAAGGGAAATGCTTCCTGTACGTCGCGACCCGCGATCCTGCCGGCAAGATCCAGAAAATCGCCGTCGCCGTCGCAGATGACCGCGATGAACTTGGCCGTCCGAACTGGAAACTCGCCAAAGACGCGCCGATCCTGGAACCGGAACTTCCGTGGGAGACCCGCTGCATCGAGGCACCGACCGTCATTGAACGCAACGGACGCGCGTACATGTTCTACGCCGGCGGCTACAATAATGACCCGCAGCACATCGGCGTGGCGGTGAGCGACGACGGGATCCGCTACACGCGCCTCTGGGACGTCCCGTTCATCACGAACGGCCCGGAAGGCCAATGGAACCGCTCGGAATCCGGACATCCCGGCATTTTCCAGGACCGTGACGGTCAGACGTACCTCTTCTTCCAGGGAAATCCGACCCGCGGGAAGACATGGCATCTCTCGAAAGTCAAGATCGGCTGGAAACAGGGCGAAAAGTCTGAAATTCCGTACGTGATGGAATAGGCCGTCATGATGGTATAGCCGCCGTAAGGAAACACTCGGTTTCCGCACCGAAGACACGACGGACTTCACGCTGCCGGCCTGCCCGCGATGTGTTTTTTCAAAATCGAACTTTCAGGAAAGGGGCGTTTTGCTCCTTTCAATTTTCCACTAAAATTCAATGGTCCTTCAAGAAAGGTTTCCGCAATGCAATTTCCGAAACTCGCATTTTCTTCCCTTTTTGCCATTTTGTTTTTCTGTATGAGCCTGAATCTTTGGGCGGCAGAAACGATCCGCGTGGCGATCTACCAGGATAACGGAGTCGGAAAAAACGGCCCGCCGCGTTTGATGGAGATCCTTACAGAAGCCCCTGAATTTGAGGCAAAGATCGTGAACGGTCAGGACATCCGAAACGGGATCCTCGACCAGTTTGACCTTTTCCTGCTTCCCGGAGGTTCTGGACTTGGTGAAGCCGCTTCGATGCAGCCGGAAGGTGTAGAGAAGGTCAAAGAATTCGTCCGCTCCGGAAAAGGGTATCTGGGAATCTGTGCCGGCGCGTACTTTCCGATCCAGCAGAATTTTATGAACGCCAAAACGAAAAGTCCGCTCTGGAGACGCGGAAAAGCGATGCTCGAACTCGAACTATCGGATGCCGGTCTGGAAATGTTCGGCGAAGAATTCAAAGGAACGCAGATCGTCCGCTACAGCAACGGACCGATCATCGACATCAATGTGGATCCGAATGGACCAAAAGTTGAAGTCCTCTCCTGGTTCCGAACAGAAACGGCACAAAACGATACTCCGGTCGGCATTCAGGTCAACTCCCCCGCCATGGTCAAAACGACCTACGGAAAAGGGCACGTCATCACATTCAGTCCGCATCCGGAAAGCAGTGACACTCTGAAATTTTTCGTTCCGCGTGCCCTGCACTACCTCAAAGCCCAACAGACCAATTAAGAATCCAGAAACAGGAAGGAGTCGAAATGAGATCCCGATCATTTGCATTTTTCATTTTTTCACTGATTTTATTTGCCGCGGCGGCAGTCGGTCTTCAGGCTTCCGAACCGGCGGCGGCAGTTTCGGAAACCACACCGGCAGCAGTTTCAGCACCAGCTTCGGATGCCTCTGCGGAAATTACGGACGTTTCCAAAAGACCGCTGAAAGTCGCCATCTACAGTAAGAGCATGAAAAAAAAGCGTCTCGCAGCCATCATCGAAACGGACGAACTTTTTGAATGCATTCCCGTCAGTGCCGAAGATATTCGAAACGGCATCCTCGACAAATTCGATTTTGTCCTTCTCCCCGGCGGCACAGCTCGCGGTCAGGCAAGAGATATGCAGCCGGAAGGAGTCGAGAAACTCAAGGAATTCGTCCATAAAGGAAACGGCTACCTGGGAGTCTGCGCCGGCGCGTACTTCCCGATGCACCAGGGATTCCTGAACGGGAACACGAAAAGCCCAAAATGGGCACGCGGGATCGAACAGCTTGATCTGGAACTGACGGAAGAAGGGATTGAGATTTTCGGAGAAGAGTACCGCGGGATGCAGAAAGTCCGCTACGCCAACGGCCCGGTCTTCGACGTCAACATCGACCCGAATATGCCGCAGGTCGACATTCTGGCCTGGTTCCGGAGTGAAGTCGCACTGAACGGCACCCCGGCCGGCATTCAGGTCAACTCGCCTGCCATGGCCCGAACGATTTACGGAAAAGGTCTGGTCATTACGTTCAGCCCCCATCCGGAAGACAGCGAAACGCTGAAGTATTTCTTCCCCAAAGCCCTCCGCTACATGGCAGGAAAGCTGAACAAAATCCCGCAGACAGAAACGAACGCAGAAGCGAACGCGAAATCTCAAACGAAAACTACGGCAGATGCGCACTAGGACGCACCGTCTGAAAAGTCGGATCGCTTTCTTCCGCAGTATTCGGCAGAGGAGAAAAAACAGAAAGAGCCGGGAAATTTTCGCCCAAACGAACTTTCCCGGCTTTTTTAGTACGGAATGACGAAGTACGGAATATCTGCAGAAACACACGAAACGGAGAAATTTCAACATGAAACTCATTTCCGGGCACGTTCCATAAAATTCATGTCCGGCAAGATCTTTCCATTTCCGAGTATTTCAGGAACTCTTCAGCCGTCAGGATGCCGACTCAAAAAGAGGAGCAAATTCCGCAGAATCATAGATCGGTTCGCCGTGATTCTCCAAAACGGCCCGCTTTCCGTCTGCCGTTCTGAAAAAGTGGTTCCAC
>CAZRGJ010000392.1:0-380 GCA_964599445.1 uncultured Planctomycetaceae bacterium
GCCGCCGGCAAATAGAAGTTCATCCGAAACGCAGATCCCATTGACCGCCAGCCAGACTCCGACCGCAGCCCCCCCAAGAAGGCCGCTAAGCAAAACCGCAAACCAGCATCTTATCCCTAAACGACGCGGAACTGCACAACCAAAACAAGCTCCCGCCAATAGAAAAAGGTACCCTCCTGCGGTCCCCCAGCACAAGACGTTCCGGGCAAATTCCAGCTCCCGTGCTGAAAAAAAAGTCAGAGCGCACCAAACCACGCAGCTTAGACTCGCCAGCAGACACGCTATCCCCCAGGAAACACACTTCAGTCCGCGAATTTCCAAAGAAGTCAATTCCGAAATCCGAATTCTCACAGCCTCCAGTTTTTCAATCTTCGGTTTTT
>CAZRGJ010000392.1:480-3333 GCA_964599445.1 uncultured Planctomycetaceae bacterium
CTGTCTTCGGTTTTTCTGTCTTCGGTTTTTCTGTCTTCGGTTTTTCTGTCTTCGGTTTTTCTGTCTTCGGCTTTTTCCCCCCCAACTCCAGTTGCGCCGCGTCTGACTCAGGCAGCGTAGTCGGCCCATCTTCCGTTTCCCCAACGGTCTGCTCATCCCAGGAGCGCCAGATCTTGCCCGAAGCCCGTTCCGATTCCCGTTCATCAGCAAGCCGGTGCATACTTCGGGAAAGTGCCAACGGAAGGATGAATGCGAAACAGAAGGCGGAAAACAAAATTCCGATCGGAAAGATCTCCACTTCCCTCATGATGCACGCCAGAACAAACCCGCCTAAGATTCCGGCCAGGATCCCCCATCGGACCGTAAGCAGAAAACGGCTCCGTTCCAGACCGGCAAGCGTCTCCGCAAAAAACAGGTAAGAAAGCCCCCAGAGTACCTTCAAAGCGACAGGCGGGAGAAGCAGCCTGTCTGCATCCCACCCACCGCAAAAAAAAACTCCGAACCAACCAAGGAGCGTCAAATACCAAACCAGAGAAACTGCCAGCATCCAATGAGCACGCCTCCGAAGTTTCGGTTCCGGGGAAACCGGAAGCTGCACGAGACGCAAATGCACCAAAAGATCCATCCCCACGCCGGTCAGAAATGGGACCCAAAAGCGCCACGAAGGAAATTTTCCCAGTGTCGGATTGCCATCATCGAAAAAAGATGCAAGGCCCATCAGAAAAAATGCCATCGGCAAAAGTACCAGCGCATCGGCAGCCCGTCGGACTTTCGCGATCTCTTTCGCATTCCAAAGCCGTTTTTCCATCACAGTTCTCCCTTAACGCTTTACTCCGGAATCCTTCCTCGTGTGCGTTTTCCCTGATTTCCTGAAAAAACGTGAAGAAGACGTTCACCGTCCCCCTCACGTTTCTTCATTTCAAAAACTGCGCACAAAACGCGTTCCGTTTACCGTTCGCGCGTGCGGACCTCTTCGACCGCCATTTTCAGGAATTCGTCCTGAGTCATGGTCCCTTCCTTCGCTTTGTCCTTCGCCTTGCGGCAGCGCAGCGAGACCGTGTTCGACTCCGCTTCCTTCTCGCCGACGATCAGCATGTACGGCACCTTGGAAAGCTCGGCCTGCCGGATCTTGTATCCGATCTTCTCGTTGCGGTAATCCACTTCCGCACGCAGTCCGCCGTCTTCCAGCAGCTTGCAGAGGTCGGCGGCATAGTCGTTGAATTTGTCCGTGACCGGCAGGATGCGCACCTGCTCCGGAGCGATCCAGAGCGGGAAATTCCCGGCGTATTTCTCGATCAGAAGCGCGAGCGTACGCTCATAGCACCCGATCGAAGTACGGTGGATGATGTACGGATTCTTTTTCTGACCGTCCGCGTCCACGTACTCCATCCCAAATTTCTCGGCGAGCATCTGGTCGATCTGAATGGTGATCAGCGTGTCTTCTTTTCCGAAAACGTTCTTGATCTGAATGTCGAGCTTCGGTCCGTAGAAAGCCGCTTCGCCGATCCCGATCTTGTACTGGATGCCCAGCTCGTCCAGGATCGTCTTCATGCTTCCCTGCGCCTCTTCCCACTGCTCGGCCGTTCCGATGTACTTCTCCGTATTCGCCGGATCCCACTGCGAGAACCGGTACGTCACGTCCTCGTAGAGTCCCAGCGTCTGAAGCATGAAGATCGCCAACTCAAGGCAGCCTTTGAATTCGTCCTGAAGCTGGTCCGGCGTGCACATCAGGTGGCCTTCGGAGATCGTGAACTGACGCAGACGGATCAGACCGTGCATCTCGCCGCTCGCCTCGTTGCGGAAGAGCGTGGACGTTTCATTGTACCGGAGCGGAAGATCGCGGTACGAACGCGCACGATTCAGGTACGCCTGATACTGGAACGGGCAGGTCATCGGACGCAGCGCGTAAACTTCCTCGTCCTTCGATTCATCGCCCAGCACGAACATTCCGTCCTGGTAGTGATCCCAGTGCCCCGAGATCTTGTAGAGATCACTCTTCGCCATGAACGGCGTTTTCGTCAGCTGCCAGCCGCGCTTCTGCTCTTCATCTTCCACGAAACGCTGAAGCAGCTGGATCATGCGCGCCCCCTTCGGCAGCAGGATCGGAAGTCCCTGCCCGATGTAGTCCACCGTCGTGAAGAGTTCCATCTCACGGCCCAGTTTATTGTGGTCGCGCTTCAGAGCCTCTTCCATCTGCTTCAGATGCTCATTCAGCTGGTCTTTCGACGGGAACGAGATGCCGTAGATACGGTGAAGGACTGCATTTTTCGCGTTTCCTTCCCAGTACGCTCCGGAAGTCTGCGTCAGCTTCACCGCCTTGACCAGTCCCGTCGCGAAAAGATGCGGCCCCGCGCAGAGATCGACGAAATCACCCTGACGGTAAAATGAGATCTCTTCCCCTTCCGGAATACGTTCAATGAGCTTGACCTTCCACGTCTCGCCCTTTTCTTCCATCAGCGCGATCGCCTCGGCACGCGGAAGAGTAAAGCGTTCCTCTTTCGCATTCTCCTTCACGATCTTCGCCATTTCCTTCTCAATAGCGCGAAGCATTTCCTCGGTAAACGCCGTCGGAGAATCAAAATCATAGTAGAACCCGGTCTCGATCGATGGACCGATCGTGAGTTTGGCTTCCGGATAGAGACGCTTCACGGCTGCCGCCAGAATGTGGGAGCTCGTGTGCCAGAAAACTTTTTTGCCTTCCTCATCCTCGAACGTCAGCGGGAGGACCTCATCCGTATCTTCCACCGGCGTCGTGAGATCGCAGACCGTTCCATTCACCTTCGCAGCAATGACCGACCGGTCCACACGCCCAGCATCCTTCAAGACATCATACGCAGTTTTCATGGCTAACTT
>CAZRGJ010000393.1:0-3321 GCA_964599445.1 uncultured Planctomycetaceae bacterium
GCTCCGTAGAACTGGGTCGCCAGAAGAATGGGAGCCGAGTCTCCAAAACGGGCCTGCGGGTTGGAGAATGCCGCCAATGCCGTCGCGCCGGGACGCAGTTTTTTGGTCGGGAAGTGCCCATAAACTCCGGGAAATTCCGCCCAGATCCGTTCGCTTGTGCCGGTTTGCTCATCCAGTTGGAGATACGCGGCTTCACGTCCGGCCCGACTCCAGTCCAGCGGCCAGATCTCGTCTGCCGTGAATGTGTTTTGGCGCATGGAGGAAGTCCGGTCGAAGAATTCCACGGGGCAGAGCGTCCGGATCTTTTCCAGTTCCGGATCGTCCATCCAGCCGCCGACTCTTCCCATGAAAACTGGCCCCGCGATGAAGACGATCCCGCCGCCGTGCCGGGAAGTCCACTCTTCGACCCACTCCGTCTGCGCAGGCGTCAGGATGCTCCAATCCGGATCGACCGCCACGATGCCGTCGTACGCAAAAAGTTCTTCCCGGGTCTGCGGGAAACGAAGGAGGACCTGATCGGCATCCTGCTGGATCTGATTTCGGAGAGCCGTTTCCTCTTCGGCATTTTTCGGCATCGCGGATTCCGGGGGAAGTGCACTCTGGAGGAGCACGTCCGTCTCGATGCTTTTGTCGCGGAAAAGCGAGGCGGCGATGAACTGGTACTCACGCATCGGCCCGCCGGCAAAAATGAGGATCCGCGTCTTGCGTTCCATGACGTCCACTTCCGTTTCGCGCTGATTGTCGTCCAGCTCCGTCTCTCCATCCAGCGGACGTACACGTACCGTGTAGAGGTACTTTCCGACCGCCTGCGGTTTCACGCGGAATTCAAAAACGGTCTGACGGCCTTCGGCAGTGAGCGTGACGGGAAGTGTCTCAACGAGGACCTCTTCTGCTTCGTTTTCCTGTACGGAAGGCGCGGCATCTGCATTGGGAGTGCTTTCCGATGCTGCATCCGGAATACGTTTTTGGAAGAGATCGACCTGGATCTCACAGACTGCCTGCGGATCCTGTGCGGTTTGGAATCCGGTCCCTTCTACACTTCCGCGGAGCAGAAACGGATCTTTCGGCATGATGCGTGCCGGGGCTTCGAGTTCCGTGATCCGGGCATTCACGACGGGAGTCTGCGATCCGAAGCCAAGCGTGAAGATCGGGCTCCCCTGTTTCCGGGCGGTCTCGATGAGTGCGGAATTTTCTCCGCCGGAATTCTGAACTCCGTCGGAGCAGAGCAGGATCCCGGCGATCGGAGATTCGCTTTGCGTCAAAAGCCATTCCCGGATACTGTCGCTCAGCCGCGATTCTTTCCCCTGCGGCATGAGCAGCTTTTCCCAGTCCGGGATCTCTACCGTCTCGGATGACTGGGCAGGTCTTTGGGGCTGGGAGGTTTTTTCGCCGGCGTTTCCGGATGGAGCTTCCTGAATTTCATTCCGCGTGCCGGGCGGCATTTCTTTGGAGGAAGAGTTTTCCTCCATGGACGACAGTTTGGCCAATGCTCCTTTTTCAAGCGTCCAGATCGGACGGGCTTCCGAATCCGAAGTCAGGAAAAGCAGATCGTGCCGGGTGTTCAGCTGCCGCAGGATCGGCGAGGAACTCCAGAGTTTTACGAGAGCTTCCGTACGTGCGGGAGCATCCTGTGCTGAGGAATTCGGAAGCGTCATGCTCAGCGACGTATCGCAGAAGACCGCAAAACGGGAATTTACCTTGCGTTCTTTTTCCGTGACCCACTGCGGCTGGAGATAGATCCAGAGCAGGATCAGGAGGACACCGGTCCGCAGGATCGGCAGTATGATGCGCAAGAGCGGAGGAAGTTCCGCACTGTCCCGGCGATAAATCTTCCACACCAGCCAGCACATGACCGAGAAAATCAGAATGGGCAGAAGCCAGTCGGAATTGGAATGGATCCTTTCCAGATGCGGCATCATTTTTCACCTCCGTTCGTTCCGGTTTTCTGCATTGAGGGCGAGGGCTTGGACGGATCTCCTGCGTGTTTTGACGCGATTCCGTTCCGACGGTGTCCCGGTTCTGCATCCTGTTGGCCTGCGGATGAACGCACAGATTCCGGGAAACGTCCGGTTTCTGAATGTCGGCCGGTTTTTTGGGGACCTTTTCTTTTTCTGGAGAAGAGCGAGACCGCATCCGATCCGTTCAGATGCCAGCTCGCACTGGCGGCCAGAAGCATTTCCAGGATGAGCCAAAGGAGCACGAAGGCCAGGATCCAATCCGAGAGGAGCGAGCGGGCTGCGTCCGAAGCCGAGAAACGGAAATCCTCTGCGGAAACGTACTCGAACGGCACGTTCGGGAGTTCCGCAAAAAGGGCGTCTCGGGAAATTTTCCCGGTCTCTCCTTCCTGAACTTCCGTATTGACGGCAAAAACGAGTTCCTCATTCAAACCATCCAGGCCTTTCAGCTCCGCACTGAAGACTCCGGGTTGGGACGTTGGGGCGGACTTCACGTTCAGGCGGCCTTCCGCATCCGGTGCGGCCGTGAAGCGTTCCCAGATGGTGGCGTCGGGATTTCGGAATGGGACGGATGCCTCGAATTTCTCGGAAGAAAAGTCTGCCGTCAGTGAGTCTCCTACGCGCCAAACGGGAACTGCGGTACTCGTCAGGTACGCCTGAAGCTGGAGAGCCATGACGACATACGATCCCTGGGAAAACGGATTGGGGCGCGACGGATCTCCCACTGGCCAGTCGGTCCACGTTCTGTCTGCTGTCGTGAGGAAAAGGACGACTTTTCCCTTCCCGAAACTGCGTTCTACGACCAGCGGCGAATTGTTCCGGAGTGCTGCGAGAACGCGGACTTCCTCGCCGGATGTTGCGGTATCCGCTTCTTGTGCGGGTGCGGAGGCTGGTTGGGGATTTTGTTTGTCTGCCCGGGCTTTCTGGATGGCGGATGTTTCGTCTTCCAGCGGAATGAGCGTTTCGAGCGTCGAATCATCAAGCGTGAAGTAGCGTTCTACGCGGATCGCGCTGAACTGCGATGCATTTTCTCCGGAGAAAACACGAAAGATCGGATGGCGGGCGACGCGAATGTCCGGCGACGCATAGTAGGCGGGCAGTTCCTGTGTCTGGTCCAGAATGACCGGGAAAAATCCCTTTCCGTCCCGATACCATTTCTGTGCCTGGATCGGATCTGTATGCGGACCAGTGAAGATGCACAGTCCGCCTCCATTTCGCACGAAATCTTCCAGTGCCGTCACCGCCTGAGGCTCCAGGGAGGCCGTGTCGAGAAGGTAGATGCTCCGAAATGCACTCAGATCGCTGGTACTCAGGAAACGGGCTTTCTCCACTCGAGGCACGATCCCCGTCCGGACCCGGTCTCCCG
>CAZRGJ010000394.1:0-3320 GCA_964599445.1 uncultured Planctomycetaceae bacterium
TCATTGGCGACGAAGACCACTACGGCGATATGGACTTCAAAATTGCCGGTACGCAGAACGGCATCACGGGCATTCAGCTTGACCTGAAGATCGACGGGATCACGAACGAGATGATCCGCGCCACGATGGCCCAGAGCCGTGAGGCCCGCATTCAGATCCTGCGCACGATGCTTCGTTCCATTCCGCGTCCGCGTACGGAAATTTCCGAGTGGGCTCCGCGTCTGCTCCGCACGAAGATCAATCCAGATAAAATTGGTCTTCTGATCGGTCCAGGCGGTAAGACGATCCGTGCGATCCAGGAATCGACCGGCGCGACGATCGACATTGAAGAAGACGGCACGGTCCTCATTTCCAGCTCGAATATGGAGAGTGCGCAGGATGCCCTGAATCAGGTCGATGCGCTGACCGCGACGGTCGAGATCGGCCGTATTTACCGCGGCCGCGTGACGAGCATCAAGGATTTTGGCGCGTTCATCGAGATCCTTCCGGGGCGCGATGGTCTGTGCCATATCAGTGAGCTTTCCAGCGGTTACGTTCAGAAGGTTTCGGATGTCTGCGCCATTGGTGACGTCATGGACGTCAAGGTCATCGACATTGACGAACAGGACCGTGTGAAGCTGAGCCGTAAAGCGGTGATGATCGAACGCGGTGAGATTGAAGAGTAGTTTCTCTTCGCAAGGAATCTTGGGAAACGCCTGCGAGGATATTGCAGGCGTTTTCTTTATGGAGTTTTCTGATGCAGGAAAATGCGAGTGGAAAGTCTCGTCAGCGTCTGATCGACGAGTACACGGAAATTGCCCGGCTTGCGGGTGCGCTGGCACATGAGATCAAGAGTCCTCTTTCGACGATCCGTTTGACGATGGAGGTCCTGACGGAAGATTTGGATCAGCCGGAAACGGAGCGTGAGCGCAGGACGCTGAATATGGCGCGGACTGTCGTGACGCAGTGTCGGCGTCTTGAGAGTATTTTGAATCAGTTTCTGATGTTTGCCAAGGCTCCGGCGATCAAAACGGCTCCGAGCGATCTGAATGCGGAGGTGCGTTCGATCCTTGATTTCTATCAGGAGAAGGCGAAGCAGAAAAATATAGAGATCCTGACGTTTCTGGCACCGGAACTGCCTCCGATCCAGCTCGACAAGAATGCGTTTGGGTGTGTTCTTTGGAATCTGATCAACAATGCGGAAGCTGCGATGAAGGATGGTGGGCAGCTGCTGGTTCGGACGTATCTGGTTCCGGATGGCGTGGCGCTGGATCTTATCGACAATGGATGCGGAATGGATGCGCAGACACTGGAAAAGCTCTACGATGCGTTCTACACGACGAAGAGTAATGGTTTTGGTCTTGGGCTGCCGACAGTCAGGAAGATCATTGAGGCGCATGGTGCGATCCTGGAAGTGCAGAGTGAGCTGCGCCGCGGAACGAAATTTACGATGCGGTTTCCAGCTCTGGCCATGATCGGTTCCGGTAAGGAAGATGTTCTGGAACAGCTTCGGCGTGAGCTGGAAGAGAAAGAGTGGTCGGATTCGGAATCGGGGCCTGGAGTACGGATGGAGATCCGAAGCCGGGATCCGGAATAGATCTCCGGTGCTCGATTTTGTTCGGAATATCTGGTCTGGAAGGCCGATTTGATGTGCCGACATCGTGCGGCGGAGTCTCCCGTGAATGGAAGGCTGGTACGCGGATCCTGGCGGCTGGAGGGATCGGAAACAGGGAAAGGGGAACGGAAAATGACGCCGTCTTCGATTACGGTTTTGGTGGTGGATAATGAGCGGGAACACGCGGAGATCGTGGCGTACGGGCTTTCGAGAGTCGGATACGTGACGGAGATCGCGACTTCCGGCGAGGAAGCGATCGAGAAGATCACCAACGGGTACTATGATGTGATCTTTACGGATCTGATCATGGATCGTGTTGATGGATTTGGGGTCCTGAATCATGCGCGGGAGTCGCTTCCCAACTGTGCGGTCATCATCATGACGGGGCATGGGAGCGTGCCTTCGGCAGTCAGCGCGATGCAGCAGGGGGCGTTCAATTATCTTCTGAAGCCGCTTGACCTGAAACAGCTGCGTGCCGTCGCGGAGAAAGGGGCGGAAAGTGCCTCGCTGAAGCGGACGAATCTGGAGCTTCTGTCCCGTCTGGATGAGAAATTCGGGTTTGAGAAGCTGGTCGGAAACAGTCCGGAAATGCGGTCGATTGTAGAGAAGCTGCGCCGTGTCTCGCCGACGAATTCAACAGTGCTGATCCAGGGGGCGACCGGGACGGGGAAGGAACTCATTGCCCAGGCGATCCATCAGAACAGTCCGCGGAAAAACAAGCCGTTTGTGGGGCTGAATTGTGCAGCATTGAGCGACAATTTGCTGGAAAGCGAGCTTTTCGGACACGTGAAGGGGGCCTTTACCGGAGCGATTTCGGACCGGATGGGAAAGATCGAGTACGCGAACGGTGGGACGCTTTTTCTGGACGAGGTCGGCGATATGCCGATGGCGACTCAGATCAAACTTTTGCGTGTTTTGGAAGAAAGTGAGATCACTCGCGTCGGCTCGAATGAACCGATCAAGGTGAATGTGCGCCTTCTCTCGGCAACGAACCGGGATCTGACTGGTGCGATCGAAGCGGGAACGTTCCGCAGCGATCTCTACCATCGTCTGAAGGTCGTCGCGATCCGTCTTCCGTCGCTTGTGGAGCGTTCGGGAGACATTCCGGTCTTGGTTGACTATTTCGTGAAGTTTTTCTCTGAAAAGCATCAGAAACCAATCCGCGGGATCACTTCGGCGGCGAGAAAGTATCTGATGCAGTACGAGTATCCTGGGAATGTGCGTCAACTCCGCAATATGGTGGAAAGTATGGTCGTGATGGACTACGACGGCCTGCTGAATGTGGATGATCTGCCGGAGGAACTGGATGGGATCGTGCCTGCAGAAGAACGGCGTCTTGCGGAAGCTGCGGCCATGGAGGAATTGAGGAGATTTCAGGAGTCGAAGGCACTGCGGAAGGAAAGTTCAGCAGGAGATCCCGAGGCGGAGATGGCTTTTTCCGGAGAAAAGACGTCTGGGGGCGGCGAGTCGGCCGGTCGAAGCAGTTCTGTGATCTGTTTGCCGTCAGGGACTGGGAGTTCCGGAGGAGTCTCTGGGGATGGGCTGGTGTCGTATGTCGGCAAAACGATGGAAGAACTGGAGCTGGAATTTCTTCGCGTGACGCTGGAGCACACGAACGGAAATCGTGAAGAGGCTGCGAATCTGCTTGGGATCAGTGAACGGACTCTTTATCGAAAACTGAAAGACGGAAAGTTACTTTCGGCAAAATAGGCTGGAACGTTAAGCT
>CAZRGJ010000395.1:0-3314 GCA_964599445.1 uncultured Planctomycetaceae bacterium
TCGCAGTCCGGGCCGTCAATCTGCAGAATCAGGAGATCACCGGGACTTCAGGTCTTCCGGATTGGCGGATCCTCGTCAACACCACAGGAAAACCGATGGACTCGCTGATGAATCAGCCTCCATCCGGAACGGGAAACGGCGGGATCGGTACCGGAAATGCGGGAACTGCGGCGGCAGGAAACGGTGTTCCGCAGTTCGCGGGCGTTCTGGCACAGACGCAGACGAACTCCGGATCCAGACGTCCCCAGTGGTCTCCGGATCCCAATGCTTCGATGTCCTCTGGAACCGTTTCGGTATCGGGCGATACACTTTCGTCCCGGCAGGCGCAGACACCGCAGAGCAATTCGGTACTTTACTCCGTCATGGATAAAGGACAGTACACGATCCTGAACCGATCGCTCCCCGTTTTCCGCATCCAAAGCAGACAGCCTGCGGAACAGTTTGCCCGGCGTCTTCTCGAAGAGGGGGAATTTCATCATTCTGCATCAAAACCCGATCCGGATCCGGAAGACAGTACGGATCTGGGAGGCGAGACGGATCTGAGAGTCGATACAGATCTGGGGGGTGGCGGGAGTTCTTCGCAGGATCCGGACGACGGCAGCCTGAGTTCGGAACTGACGGACCAGCTTGATTCGGAGTTGGGGGGTGAGTTTTCGGAGGATCTCTCCGCAGACTCTTCCGGATCAGAAACGGAAATGTCCGGCAGTTCCTCGAAAGGCGAAAACGGCACGGCGGAAAACGAAAGCAGTGCAGATGAAGAGGAATCCGATCTTCTCATGTTCGACGATCCTGCACTTTCAGAAGAAACGTCCGGCAGCGGGATCCGATATGTGAACCAGCCGGTTTTGGACATCGACTACGATATTTCGACCGTCGGAACGTCCGGAGTTGGACGGGTCGAACTCTGGGCGACGACCGATAATGGGCAGACTTGGTCCAAAATGGCGGAGGATAAAGACTGCACGAGTCCGATCCGGGTGAACCTCACGACCGATGGAAAATACGGATTCCAGATCCTCCTGTTCAATGGAGCCGGCGTCGGAATGGAGCGTCCGGAACCGGGATCTCTGCCGCAGCTGGAAGTCGTTCTGGACCGAGTCGCTCCGCAGGTCCAGCTCCACACGATCCAGCTTCAGGCGGAATTTGGCGATCTGGAGATCCAGTGGACGGCAGAGGATCCGAATTTCAGCGGACAGCCTCTCCTCTTTTCCTGGTCCTCCGCCAAAGATGGTCCGTGGCGCTCGATGAGTGCTTCCCTGCAGGAAAACAGCGGCCGCTACACATGGCGGATCCCGGAAAAGGTCCCCGGCACCGTCTTTGTCCGCGCAGATGTTTTCGATCAGGCGCAAAACAGCACGACGCTTATTACGGGACCGGTCGTGACGGACGTCGTTCGGCCTACCGGAGTCATCATTGACGCCAAACCCCAAAAGTAGGGACCGGAACCGTTCACTTGGCCGCTGGGAATACGGTGAGTGCCGCGGTCCGAGAAATACGATCCAATCAAAGCCCCCATCAAAACGGAGAAAAGAAAGAATGAATTACGATTCGCCAACGCCGACTTCTTTGCTGGTTCAGTGTCGAGCAAACAATCAGGAAAGCTGGGACACTCTGAGCCTGCTTTACAGTCGGCTGATCTGGCACTGGTGCGCTTCTGCCGGCTTTTCCGACGCAGACTGCCATGACATTTCGCAGGAAGTCTTCCTCTCCGTTGCCCGAAATATCGATTCCTTTCGAAAAGAGAAGCCGGAACAGAAATTTCGCTACTGGCTCAAATCGATCACGAGGTCCCGGATCTCAGATTTTCGAAAAAAGAAGCAGCGCACCCCGATCGCCGTCGGTGGACTTGAAGACTACCAGCAGAATGAAGATGAGATCCCGGATGATGAAGCGACGGAAACGATGCTCATTTACTGCCAGCTCATGAAGATCCTCGAAAAACATTTTTCGGAACGCGATATTCAGGTCTTCAAACGCCTCTCAACGGCCGAGGGGGTCACCAGTGCATCCATCGGGGAAGAGTTTGGGATGACGGCGGCGGCAGTACGCCAGATCAAGTACCGAATCAAGAAACGGATCCTGGAAGAGTATGAAGACGTCCTTTAAGAGTCTGGTCCGGAAGGCTTGAAGTTCCTTTTGTTTTGCCGCATGAATGGAGAATGCAGATGCAGTGTCCTGAAGGTTCCGTTTTGCACGATTTTGTTCAGTGTGTTCTCTCCGAGGCAGCGCACCTTAAGGTGGAAGAACACATTTCCGTCTGTATTCGATGCCGGCAGAATGTGGAGGAACTGGAACGCAAGGAAACGCGCATTCAGGAACTTTCTGATCCCTTCAGGGGAAGTATTTCTCCGTGGAGCCGGGCCCGCCGTAAGGCAGAAGAGGATCTGATGGCGCAGAAAATGCTTTCCCTGCCGTTTGCCATTCCGCCTTACCTTTTGACGGAGCCGCTCGGGCAGGGGGGGATGGGGGAGATCTATGCCGGTGAGCATCAGGTCCTGAAACGTAAATTTGCCGTCAAACTGATCCGGCAGAGAAAACTTCTGGAACCTGCGGTCGTGGAACGTTTCCATCAGGAGATCACGGCCGCCGGAAAGCTCGATCATCCGAACATCGTGTCGGTCACGGATGCCGGACTCTGGGACGGAATGCCCTACCTGGTCATGGAGCTTCTGGAAGGGCAGACTCTCACGGAGTATGTGCATCAGCGAGGCGGAAAACTTCCGCTTCATGAAGCTAAAGAACTGATCCTTCAGGCTGCGGCGGGACTTCAGCATGCTCATGAGCGCGGGCTGATCCACTGCGATGTGAAGCCGTCGAATCTCTGGAGGATGCCGGACGGCACACTGAAGGTCCTGGATCTGGGACTTGCGCAGACTGCGGAGAAATTTGAAAATGAAACGACGCATCTGATTTTCGGAACGCCGAGCTTCATGGCACCGGAACAGTACGTTCCCCAGGCAAAGATCGACGCGCGGGCTGACGTTTATGCTTTGGGAAGCGTTTTCTTCTATCTTTTGTCCGGAATGACGCAGGGCGGGTGCATCAGCCGCCAGATCCGATTCCCGCAGGTTCGGGAAGCCGGGATCTCCATTCCCCGCGCGCTTCAGCTCGTTCTTGACCGCATGACGGATCCGGTCGCAGTCCGGCGTTTCGAGTCGATGAAGGACGCTGCGCACGCGATCCGGAAACTTCCGCGTTTTTCATCGGGGAGACAGAGTGCGTTCCTTTTTTTGACTCTTGGGACCTTTGCCGCCGGTGCGCTCCCGGTGCATCATTTCACCGATAACCGGGTCAAAGTTGGAAACAAAACCAAT
>CAZRGJ010000396.1:0-3300 GCA_964599445.1 uncultured Planctomycetaceae bacterium
TTACGCTTGCCGGACCGTTTCTTGTCGAGAGCGGATTCTCCAAAACCGAGCTTGGTTTTGCGATGTCCGGGGTCGCCATTGCGTATGGTCTGAGCAAATTCGTCATGGGGTCTGTTTCTGACCGGAGCAATGCCAGAAACTTTCTGAGCGTCGGTCTTCTGTTGACGGCAGTCCTCACGATCCTCGCCGGCGTGTTTGCGCGTCCGGAGGGAATGGGGAGCTGGACCGAATCGATGATCCGTTTTCCCGGCCTGACGCTCTGGGAAAATGAGACCCGGTACATTGGATTGCCGGAATTTTCCGTTCGCGCCATCCTGCTGGTCTGGTTTGGGATCCAGCTGCTGATTGGATGGTTCGGTGGGTGCGGCTGGCCTCCGTGCGGGCGCGTCATGACGCACTGGTTCTCCCTGAAAGAACGCGGCAGGACCGTCGCGCTCTGGAATGTCGCGCATAATGTCGGCGGCGGACTTCTCGCACCGATCACGATGATGGGGGTCGCCATTTTCGGTGCTTCCCATTGGGAATACGGTGTCTTTTATCTGCCCGCGGTCATCGCTCTCGGCATTGCCGCCATTGCGTGGCTCCTGATCCGCGATACGCCGCAGTCGTGTGGACTTCCGCCTGTCGAAGTCTACAAAAATGACTTCCCGCCGGAATATTCCGAAAAGGATGAGCAGGAACTTTCCACGCGCGAGATCTTTTTCCGCTACGTGTTTGGAAATCGGATCCTCTGGTATGTCGCGATCGCCAACGCATTCATCTATATGCTGCGCTACGGTGTTTTGGACTGGGCGCCGACCTACCTGAATGAGATCAAAGGCTACGATCTGCACGATATTGGCGGAGCGTACTTCCTTTACGAATTTGCCGCGATCCCCGGAACGCTCCTTTGCGGCTGGATGAGCGACCTGCTGTTCCGCGGGCGTCATGCACTCACGGCCATCTTCTTTACCGCGTTGACGGTCGTCTTCATTCTGATCTACTGGTGGAATCCGCCGGGACATAAATGGATCGACTTCATGGCTCTTCTGGCGATCGGTTTCCTCATTTACGGACCGGTGATGCTTACGGGCGTGCTTGCTCTGGAGATCGCTCCGAAGAAAGCGTCCGGAACGGCTGCCGGATTTACGGGATTCTGGGGGTACATGTTCGGGACTGCGATCCTGGCGAACTGGATGATGGGCGTGATTGTGGATAAAAGCGGCTGGAACGGCGGGTTTACCGCGCTGTGCATCGGCGGAGGATTCGCGGTCTTCTTCATGCTTCTGGCTGCGGTCGCGGAAGAAAAAGTCCGAAGAAAAAAGAAACTGGACGCTCCGGACGCCGGCAAGTGACCCTGAAGGCTGAGTGAGCCGTTCGGCAAATAAAAACGGAAAGAGAAAATGGAGGATCCTGCTTCTCTTTCCGTTTTTTTAATGGAATGGACGAAAACTATTTCGTGAAGAAGACTTTCTTCAGGTCGTCAAGCGTCTGGACGGCGTCTTTCGGATAGTTCACGTGTTTCGGACCCCAGTAGAGCATCGTGTCCATGGGTTCGACCGAGGCTTTCGATTCGTCAGCCTGCGTCATGTCCAGTCCAAGGTGTTTCGCCATGAACGGATACATTGCCTTTCTTTTGCTTGCACCGTAGTCGTGTTTTTCGTTGAAGATCTCAAACTCCACGTTCTCTTTCGCGCCGTAGAAATCGTAGATCTTCTGAATGTACGGGAATTCCGCTTCCGGAGTGTTTTTCGTCCAGTCCTGCGTCACCGCGATGAGTTTCATGGGACGCGGAGCCGCCATTGCCGCGACTTCCGTATTGCAGGTGCATCCGTGAAACACGTGGAAGGGGATCCCGCTTTCGCACGGACAGCCGCCGAAGAAGTGGGAGGAGACCATCACGACGGGGACGGAAACCGTGATGCGCGGGTCCACCGCCATGCCGAGGAAGGTCTGCGTACCGCCGCCGGAAGCACCGGTGATGCCGATTTTGCTCGGATCGACATTCGGAAGCGTCACGAGCCAGTCGAGCGAGCGGATCGTGTGCAGCGTCTGCATCATGCCGGAGATCGTGTCGTCGTGCGCCGACGTCGGCAGCGGGGATTCTTCGGCACGCCACGCAAACATGCTGTACGTGAACGTGACGGCTCCCATCCGGGCAAGAACGGCGGCACGGATCTGCTGGTCGGCTCCGAAACGTCCCAGGGCACCATGACCGTGGGGGCAGAGGACGATCGGGTGTTTGCCTTCCGTGAGCGGTTCGTAAAGATTCCCGTTCGCGAAGTATCCCGGGAGGATCTCCAGCGCGACATTCCGGACCGAGTATCCATCGTAAACTCGTTTTTCCGAAACGTTGGCGTTCAGGACCTCACGCGGGACCGGATCGAGATGGAATTTCTTCATGATCGTGCTTTTCAGCGTCGCTTTGCGCGTTTCCCAGAGTTCCTTCGTGGAATACAGACGGCTCAGACGGTCCAGATGGGCTTTCGCTTCCGTTTCCGGACGCATATAGTACCACGGTTCGAGTGCGCGGAACGTCTTTTCGCTGATCTTCTCAAACGTCAGGTCCAGCGGAGCCAGAAGGTAGGCGAGACGGATCTCCGGATCTTTCTGTGCATTCCACTGCGTCACGGAGATCTTCCTGTCGAAGTAGCGGTTCAGACCGCGGCCGTGCTGGACCGTAATGCCGAGTTCTTTGGCCGTTTCTGTGAGGAGTTCACTGAAAGGACGGGGTCCTGCGGCGGTCTGTGCGGCCGGCTCGATGATGCGGTAGGTCTTTTCGCCGACCTTTTCAAACGTCAGACCGTGCGGAGCCAGGAAGTACGCAAGACGGATCTCCGGATCGTCCCAGAATTTCCACGGTGCCATGACGACTTTTTTGTCGGGATCGGCTTCCAGAGCTTTTCCCTGCTGGATCGTGATGCCGAGGTCTTTTTCCGTTTCCGCGAGCAGGTCGGCGAGCGGGACCATGTACTGTTCTTTATTGTTGAGGAAATTCCGGTAGGAATCATCCTGCGCAAAGACGGCAGAAACCGAACTCAGCAGGAAAAAAAGGCAGGCGATCGGGAAAATGGTTTTAAGCTTCATGTTTTCCTTTTCCTTGTTTTGAGGGGGAATGGAGGAGAACGGAAGGGAAAATGCCGATCTCCTGAAATTAAAAATTTTAAAGATTTTTGAAATTTCAGCACGCTCCATGAAATGTTTCGGAAATGATTATGGAGGGAAGGGGATCTTTCAAAAACCAGAGTCTCCAAACACTTAAATTTTAATCTTTGAGCCTCTGTTTGTCAAGGGGCACAAATGGTTTTCAGGGGGGAATTT
>CAZRGJ010000397.1:0-3295 GCA_964599445.1 uncultured Planctomycetaceae bacterium
AGCAGGAACCAGCACGTATCGCTTCCGCCGTAGATGTTCGCAAGGTACGGCGAAACGAGCGGTTCGTACTGAAGGTAGGTATTCGTCAGCGCGATCGTGTTGCCCGGAGTCTGGACAGCAAGATTCGTCGCGGTGAAAAGCGTCGAGGCCGTGGAGGCAAGCTGCGGCGGAACGAGCAGGTACTTCCCTTCCAGTTCCGACGCTTCCATGTCATTCGGGTCGCTCCCAAGGACCGGCATCGACATCAGCGCGGCGGCCGCAGACGCAAGACCGTCAAGACCAAGTGCCGGCGTGATCCGGTTTCCGTGCGCGGTATTGAAGACCTCAGAGGACGTGCCGACGGCGGAAAGGAGTTTCTGGATACCGCGCTTTTCACGCTTCCGCTTGTGCTTCGTGCCGAGCTGAATGACGGCATCAACGAAACTTTCAATTTCGTTTTTCAGCAGCATATCGCGGGTAAGCGTCAGGACGTTGCCGGACCGGCTGATCCCGATCTCATAGTCTTCCGGAACGAGCGTCGCGTTTTTCAGCGGCCCGTCTTCCGCCTGGTCAAAAGGAAGACCATAGACAGAATAGGACGTGATCTTCGCGTCGTGAAGATTGCTGACGTCGAAACGCCGCGCGATCTTATCGACGATGGAACTGACGCGCTGGGACCCCTGATAGTACGCAAGGATACCGAGCGGATTCTGCGTCGAGTAGGCGCTTGCCTTGACCTTTTCCGGATAGAAAAAGGCATCGACGAAAGCGTCTTCGTTCCCGCGGTAGACTTTCCCGGTCGAATGACGCAGCATTTCGAGCGCCATTTCCTTCACGGTGAAGCCGTTGAACTGACGGGAAAGTCCTTCCGTCATGGCATCATCCGAGAAGCCGGACGCGCGGACCTGAGCATCGGTAAAAAGCCCGGTATTGCGCATCATAGCGACCGAGTAAACGTCCATCGGATCCGGAGCGCCGCAGGAAGCCGTCACCCGTCCGTAACCCATTCGCCGGGCACGCGGATTCACCTTTCTGGACGAAAGGACCGCGGAAGCCCGGACCTTCCGGGCCTTGAGCTTTTTCGCCCGAACCTTCCGGGCCGTCACTTCGTCCGGATCATTTTCTGCCGTTTCCTCTTCCGCGCCCGCCGGAACTTCCGCGTCAGAAACGTCATCGCTGTCCGGATCGGCATCGTCGGCGTCAAGTTCATCCGGGGGCGTTTCCGGAGGAATTTCCTCTTCCGTGCCTTCCGCGGGCTGCGCGTCCGGATCGAGTTCATCCGCCTGCGCAGCCGTTTCGTCCATGATGGCACAATGGCGCACGAACGCCTTTTCAAAAATGCACATCTGGTCCGGGGTAAGGGATTCGGGATCATACCCGGATTCCGTAATGAAAATCTTGAGTTCTTCACTCATACTCAAATTCTCCTTTTCTATGGCGCGTGCGTGAATGACCGCGGTATTGCGGGCATCGCCGCCGCGCCGAACAAAAGAACCTTCATCCAAAGCCCACCGGCGAACGATACCGAGAGGCCCAACGAATTTCCTGCGGTTGACTTCCGCAGATTTCCCGGCCGGAATAAATTCCATATCGCGAAATCTGCTGAAGTTTTTCGTGCCGATACTGCATTCCCAGCGGAGGTTTTTCTGTTTGAAAGCCTCCAGGATCTGCAGAGCAGACGGCGTGTTTTCAAAATGTCCGTCACCGAAGATCTGCGGTTTTCCATCTTTGGTGACGATTCGCGGCCGGAACGTTCCGGCGATCGAATACTCATCATGGTCAAAGTGGGCGCGTGCCGATTCCGGGAGGGATTCCAGCCCCTCAATGTCCAGAACGACGGCATGGTCAAAACCGTTGACCCAGAGCGTCCCGCCGGAATAGAGCGGGGAAAACTCAAACCGTTTCTCCGTCAGGTTCACCGATGCCCGAATCCGCATTTCCGAAATCATCTTCTTTTCTCTCCTGTTCCACCTGTTCAAAATCATACCCCAAAATCGAGACGGCCATCCGCCTTGAAAGGAATCCATGATCAACCCCATCGCCGAGCGCAGCGATCAGGTCCGCCATATCGTAAGCGGGGATCGGGGACCAGCTCCAGCTGCGCGGTATCCGCTTCAAACGTCCGCCGTACCGGGAAACGATACTTTCAGCCGTTTCGTCCACACTCGCAAGACAGTCGATCCAGCGGTCAAACAGCGGATTCAGAATCATCTTCTCCAGCCTTGCCCGCAGGTAGCGGATAATTGCCCAGTAAACGATCATTTCACCGCGAAAGCTCGAATAGTTATGTTTTTCAAAGTCGTTCGTCAGCATTGCCTTCGTCAGGTGCATTCCCGCGGCCTGTGCCGTCTGCTGACACTCGATGAAGGGCTGATAGGACCCGCATGGCCAGTTTGCCGCGCCCTGTTTGTAGACCAGACCGGGAAAGAGCTGCTTGATCTCGCCTGGATTCGGTGCCGTATAGGTCGGCTGAAGTTCAAACGTCTGACCGGGAACGACACTTCCCGCGGGTGCTTCCACCACACCGCCGGAGTTCCGCGCGGCGGCATTGGCAGCTCCGAGATGGTACTCTTTGTAAATCTTCGTTTCCGCGATGTCGTTCAGGACGGACTGCATCCAGGGAAGACCGCGGTGCTGGTCCGGAAGACGCATGACGGCAACGTGCAGCATATCTTCCGCCGGGACCTGGTACGGCTCCAAAGGAGACGGCGTGAGCGGATTCCGGTTTTTCGGAAGGACGAAATAGCGGACCGGGTGCATCCCCTCAAACTGGATACCGCCGACAGTATCTTCCTGAAAAAGTCCGGAAACCGTCTGAACGCGCTTCGCTTCGATCTGTTCAAGGTTCATCTGAACGTCATCGATCTGCGGATCGTAGACCATCCGGAAGAAGATCTCGCCGTCATATTCGAGAGCTTCGACCGCGATCCGCAAATGCTCGCCAAGGTCAATATCTTCGGTGAAATGGAACCATGACCATTCCAGATGACTTCGTTCTTCCGGCGTAATGACGGGGGCGAACGGGTCGGACGCCTGACGGCCCTTCTGTTTTGCCGGAATGACCGTCAGATCGGGACCGCGGTCGCCGAGGCAATGAACGCCAAGAGTAAACACTCCGTGGTTCGTGCATCCTTCCGTAAGGTAGACCTTGCGGGAATTGGCGCGCATTTCCCGACGGACGGTTTCGTCGGTGATCTGGTCGGCGTAGTCGTCCGTTGCGTCGGCAAAGAAAGCCGAAAGACGTTTGGGAGGCTGCGCCGATTCAAACATCTCAGCACGAATGACCGAAAGCGGAATGGAAAACTCCGGATCGGCG
>CAZRGJ010000398.1:0-3292 GCA_964599445.1 uncultured Planctomycetaceae bacterium
GAATCGGACGTCTTTGGCATTTGGATCCTGCGAAATGACTCCGCTGACTGTGATAGAACCGCCGTATGCCGCTCGGATGGATGCCTGAGAACCGGTCAGGACGATCGCGTTGTTGAGCGCAAGGTTTCCTTTTCCGGAGGTATTGTCGTTCACGAGGTTGCCGTTCAGGTAGATCGTCCCGCTTCCGATGCACTCCTGCGAGGTGACGTGAAGGCGTCCACCGTTAATGTAGGTCGCGCCGGTCCAGGCGTTGGCTTCGTTTTTCAGACGGGTAATGTAGTCGCCGGAGGGACTGAACGCGACGGCGACGTTTCCAATGATCGTGGGAGCCAAACCGTCATTCGTTTTGGAACTGACGATCGTCAGGAGCGAGGTTTCCGTTCCCGTATTCGTGATGGTTCCCGTGCCGTTGATGAGCGTAACGCGGGTTGCGGAGTCTGTTGAATGTCCGAGGTCGAAACCGTTCAGATTCAGTGTGGTCCCCGCCGCAATATTGACCGTGCCTGAATAGGCGTAGTCGGCATTCATTGTCGTGTTGGCCGTAATGTTCGCGTCGGCGTAGAGTTCGGAACTCATTGGTACTGTGATCGCGGCAAGCGAGGCGATCGACAAAACGGAACTCAAAACATGAGCCTTGCAGAAGTTATTGTTTTTCATGACGGAATCTCTTTTTGATGTGAACCTGAACGGACGTTCCAATCAGGCGAAACTTCAATCTACACTCTATAGTATAAATTGAAGGGAGAGAATTTCAAGTAAATTTTCAATTTTTTTTTGAAAAAATGAAAATATTCTCCGGCTGTTTCGAAAATTTGTCCGTTTTTTCTGAATATTCTCAGGATTCGGGCCGCTGGAGCGGAATGTACTGCGTCGGCATACTGGTCTGGATGTTGGCGGCTTCGACCGATTCGATGTGGAAAAACTCCTGAGCACGGACTTTTTTCCCATCCTTTCCGACTGGCCGTTTGGTCCAGGTCCCGTCCGGATGCAGAATTTGGGACTTCTGATTGTCCGCAAGAAAAACGTCCAGGATCTTTCGGATCCTTTTCTTGAGCTTTGGGGAAAGGATCGGGAAGATGATCTCCAGGCGATGCTCCAGATTGCGCGTCATCCAGTCGGAACTTGCGAGGAAGATCTCGCTGTCGCCGCCGTTATGGAAGCAGAAAATACGTGCGTGTTCCAGGAATCGGTCGATGATGGACGTGACCTCAATGTTTTCGGAAAGTCCGGGTACTCCGGGGCGCAGGCAGCAGATCCCGCGGACATTCAGCCGGATTTTGACTCCGTGTTGGGACGCCCGGTAGAGAGCTTCAATGATGTGCGGATCTTCGAGTGAATTGACCTTCGCGAGAATGCATCCCGGCTGTGCGGGGGTCGAAAGGGCGATCTCGCGGTCAATGAGTTCCAGAAAACGGCGTTTCAGATGGACCGGTTCGACCGTAAGTCGCTTCCAGCCGACCGATTCCGAATAGCCGGTTAGGATGTTGAAAAACGCCGCGACGTCGCTTGCGATCTCCGGATTGCTGGTCATCAGCGCAATGTCGGAATAAAAACGGGCTGTCCGGTCATTGTAGTTGCCGGTCGAAAGGTGAACGTAACGCCGGATCCTCCCCTTTTCTCTCCGGATGATGAGCATTGCCTTCGCGTGTGTCTTCAGCCCGGCGATCCCGTAAATGACGTGGCATCCGGCCGTTTCGAGCTGGCGGGTCCACTGGAGGTTTCTGGATTCATCGAATCGGGCGCGAAGTTCGACCAGGACGGAGACTTCCTTGCCGTTCTGTGCCGCTTTGATGAGCGCCTTCACGATCGGAGAATCACCGCTCGTCCGGTAAAGCGTCTGCTTGATCGCGAGGACATCCGGATCTTCGGCTGCTGACTCCAGAAGGTCGATCACCGGGGTGAATTTTTCGTACGGCATGAAGAGCATGACGTCTTCCTGTGCGATGCGCTCGTAGAGGTCACCGCAGTCTTTCAGGTCGATTGGATCGACGGGTTTCCATTCGCGATAGCAGACGTCCTGAAGCCGGTGATTGCCTGCGAGTTCGTGCAGGACTGTGGCGTCAAGCGGAGCGTCCACCTCGTAAATGTCGCGTTCCGTCAAATTCAGGAGCTGTGCGATCTTTTTGCGGATCTGCGGTGCGCAGTTTGCGGAGATCTCGAGACGAACGACGTCGCGATATTTGCGCGAGAGGACCGCATTCTGTACTTCCTGGGCAAAATCGGGCTGAAATCGGTCTTCGATCGGAACGTCTTCGTCCCGGGTGATCCGGAATACCGAATGAGAAAGGATCTCGCATCCGGGAAACAGAAGGTCGGCATTTTCCGCAATGACCTGTTCCAGAAACGCATACGATGTCTGTTCCGTCGTCGTGTAGAATTTGACGAAACGCGAGATCTGGGTCGGGACCGGGATCACGGCGAGTTTTTCTTCAAATTCCTGTTCAGGCTGCGGCTGTTTACGTCCGCGGGAACGCCCCGAAGCCGTTTTTTTGCTCGAGAGGCTTTCCATGCGTTTCGCTTTGGATTTTCGGGACTCCGAACCGGAGACGGAAGATGTTTCCGGATCTTCTGCTTCCCCGGAGCTGGTTTCCGCTTCTGCCGTGTTTCTTTTGGCTGCTGTTTTGCGCACGGAAACCGAGGTTTCACCGGCGTGATTTTTCCGATGATTTTCGGAAACGGCAGACTTCCGGTTGCTGATGTTCGCCGGGACTTTCATCCAAAGCGCGACGTAAAGCTGAAGTGCCGGCAGAAGGGGCATGGGGTGAATGTCTTCGATCGCCATGGGGGTGAGGATCGGGAGGATCTCCGACTCAAAACAGCCGCGCAGCCAGGCTTGGGCGTTTTCGTTCATCTGAGCATACGAAGTGACTTCCAGACCGTAGGTCTCCATGTTTGCCAGGGCTTTTCGGATCGCCGCCGACTGAACGCTGACCAGTTCGTGCGCTTTTTCCGAGATCTTTTCCAGAAGCACTCCCGCTTTTCTCGCCGAGTTTACCGAAATATCCCGGTCTGCCCGGAGTTTCTGGTGCGCACTGGCGACGCGGACCTTGAAAAATTCGTCAAGATTCGAGCTGGTGATCGCCAGGAATTTCAGACGTTCTGCAAACGGCACACTTTCATCCAGCCCTTCCTGAAGTACCCGGTAATTAAATGCCAGCCAGCTCAGGTCCCGTTCAAAGAAGTTTTCCGGAATGTCCGTGCGGATCTTTGAATTCGATTTTTTCTGGGTCATTTCCGATCGATCTCCCCTTAAATTTTGTTTCTTTTGTGCGTTTTGATGTTTTGCCCGCCC
>CAZRGJ010000399.1:0-3289 GCA_964599445.1 uncultured Planctomycetaceae bacterium
CTCTTTCTTGACCTGTTCAGACCCGGCAGCAGTACTCAATGCCTGCCAAACGAACGCGCTGATGTCGTCCGAGTAGAAGGAAACCGCTCCGTCGCACCGGGACGCATTCACGCCGCCGGGATGGTGACTTCGGGCCGTGAAGATCTGATTCAGATGCCCGCTGACTTTTTTCGGCGTCGGGATGCCGTTTGAGGCGCAAATGTCAGCCGACGGATGCTGAATGACCGAGTCCCCATCCTCCGAGTTCGGCGTACGGAAACCGTTGAAGGTCTGACCTCCGACGGAGACGGAAACTTCGCTGATCGGACCGCCCCACGCGGAGCCGGTGTGCGGGAGAACGAGCGTTTCAGAGAACATCAGTGTGTTGCTCAAACCGTCCTTGATCTTTTGCATCGGATTGTTGCGTTTGGGAACAAACGGCGCACCGCGGAATCGCTGATTGTTCGGATCGTAGCCTTCCCCGTCCAGGTCTTCATCTTGGGCGGGTGAACCGATGTTCGTCTGCGCGTAGTTCGTATTGCCCCAGTTGCAGACGTAGTTGGAGCGCAGTTTCGCCCAGTTCTTATGCCCCCATTCGTTCTCGACCTGTCCAATGTCGGACGGACAGGAAAAGTTCGGGCATTTCGTCGTGCGCGCCTCGAAATTCTTCACGTGCGACATCATGTAGTCGAAATCGATCATCTGATGGATCGCCGTCTGGTCAATGTACGCCATGACGTAAGAGTACCAGTTGTGGTCCTCATACCAGCGTTTACTTGAGCCGTCCCAGCGCGCGGGATCGCAGTCATCCGCCCAGGAATAGCATCCGTAAGGGAAACCTTTATGGGAAGACTCGTAATTATGGATCCCGAGCGAAAGCTGTTTCAGCTTGTTCGCACACTGCATTCTTCGTGCTGATTCACGTGCCTGCTGGATCGCCGGGAGAAGAAGAGCGACGAGCATCCCGATGATCGCGATGACTACCAGCAGTTCGACCAAAGTAAATCCGCGTTTCATTTTTTTCCTATTCTATTTCAAAGTTTTTATTGGTTTCGTTACCGTTTGCGGTTTCGGTGAGCGGTTTGAATTTTTTCGGCATGAGGTTCTTCACGTCCGTCATTCCGCGGGCAGCGTCTTCGGGGTTTTTTGCAGGAGTTTCCTGCACGATGTTGAACTGAACGAGGACTTCACCCTGCGGGACGTTTTCCAGAACGTACTTTCCGCCCACGATCGGTGCGGAGACAGAGCGGGAAGCGGTTTTCGCGTCCGTTGAGGAGACCGTGATGGTTGCAGTCGCGTTGGACGGGACAGGCTCGCCTTTCAGGTTGACCGAACCTTCCCACGTGCAGACCGGGTATCTGGGGCCGTCGCAGCCGGTCAGGACACAGGAAAGTGCGAGAGCGGGAAGGACGGCCGTCTTCTTTTTCCGCCAGAAGAGGATGCCGCAGCCGAGTACCAGCAGGACCCATGCCGCAGGTTCCGGGACGCCGTCGCCGACCTGTTCGCCAAAGCGGGCGGTCACGACGTAATTGTATCCCTCAAGAAGGTTCGGATTTTCCATGACGGTCAGGACGATGCCGTTCGCAGCGTTCTCGAACGCCCACGCTTCCGCGGAGCCGTATTCGTTGGACTGGATCGGATTTTTGGACGCGAGGATCAGGTACTCGTCATCTGTGCTGAGTGTGTCGATGATGTCGAGGATCAACAGAGAATCGAGAGTCACCGTACCGTCGACCGCGAGAATGTCGCTGCTGTCGGTGAGGTCTGCCTGAAGTGCTCCGACTGTGACTTCAAACGCGCTGTCGCCGCCGAGCGTGAGGTCGCCGGTCACGTGCGTCATGGCGATCTGACCTCTTCCGCCGGGAGAGAGACGACCGCCGGTAATCTGGAAGTTTTCATTCGTGGAACCAATGATGGACGGGGTGTTGAGCGTTCCACCAGTCATTGTGTAGGATCCGCCCTCGCCAAGCGTAATGTTGGTGCCGGCGCCGATGTTGACCGCGCCGCCTTCCTGTGCAAAGGTCGAATTCCAGGTCCCGCTGCCGGCCTGTTTTCCGATATGAAGTCCTTTTCCGCCGACGTTCAGTGTCCCGTTGGTGATCTTCACGGAACCTTCATTGTGCGAGCCGATGTTGAGCGCACCTTTCGTCGCTCCGCTGGTTCCGTTCGCGTTGAACGTTCCGCCGTTGATGATCAGTTCGCCTTTTCCGCCGCGTGCGACGATGACAGAATTATCGCCCTGCGCGGTGATGGTGCCGTCATTGAGAGTGACGGTACTCTTCGTGTTGGGCTGGTTGTTTGCTTCCCCAAATGTGAACCACCCGGTCGTGAGGGTGCCGCCATTGACGGTGAGACTGCCTTCGGTGCCGTCATTTCCAACACGCAGTTCATTCACGGAGATTACCCCGGAATTCAGGACCGAGTCTGTGCCGTAACCGGTGAAAAATCTGCCGTTCTGAATCTTTCCGCCGTTGATCTCAAAATCGGTGCCATGAAGGAGCGTGTTGTTATTGAGCGTCACGACTCCGCCCTCATTGACGTAAACTTTTCCGATGCTGTTCGAGAAAGTACCGGCCGGGTAAGCCATCGTTGCGCCGCTGAGGCAGATTTCACCTGCCTGTGCGTTGGTCTTCATGTTTACCTGACCGTTCGCGATGATGACGCGGGAGTCTTTTCCGGGGACTGTTTCGACGTACTCGCCGTTTTGGACCCAGTTCGTGTTGGCCTGATCGTAGTTTCCTGTTCCGCCGGCCCAGACGTAGGTTCCGTCTGTGAGCATCTGCTGGGAGTAGGCAGACGGTGTGATGACGGAGGCGTTTCCGTTTTTCGTGACGGTGTAGTATTTCGAGTTAAGGACCGCGCCGGTGAGTTCGCCGTTGACGGTCATGGACGTGATAGCGCCGGGGATGGCATTGACGGCCGCATTGCCCGTGACGGTAAGCGGGGAGCCGAGCAGACCGCCGTTCATCGAGTAGTTCCCCGTGACGGTGAGCGTTTCCTGTGTTCCGGAGAGTTTTCCGCCTGTCTGGTTGAACGCGCCGTTGTTCGTGATACTGTAGGTGTTCAGGACGCCGCCGGAGAGATTATACGCGGAATCCTTCGAGACGGTCAGCCCCTTGGTGCTGGTGATGTTCGCGACGCCGCCGGACTGGTTCACCGCGGAATCCTTGTGCTCAATGTAGAGACCGTCGCCGGAAACATTCAGCTCGCCGCCGGTCATGTTGAGGATACCTACATTGTTGGGGCCAATGTGGATCGCTCCTCGAGTGTAGGAGGTGATGCCAGACGCATTGACGGTCCCGCTGTTGAG
>CAZRGJ010000400.1:0-3277 GCA_964599445.1 uncultured Planctomycetaceae bacterium
TATCAAAATCAAAGGAGAGGGGGGAACGCTACTCATTGAGTTTAATTTCAGTAAAAGGGAAAATTTTGAAAAAGGCGATATATTTTGATTTTAGCAAAAATCAAGAAAATTTCAAGAGGGAAAACGCTGAATTTTAAACGATTTTGAGTCCTTTTGCGATTTTAATGCGTCCAATGAAAAGAGACCGCCCGGATCTGGAACGGTCTCTTTCAGGTTTTGGCCGGGGAACTATGCTTCCTGCGCCAGTTCTGCAAACGCTTTGCCGGCGGCGTCGATCGTGTATGCGATCTCTTCTTCCGTGTGGGCCGCGGAGAGGAACATGGCCTCGAATTGACTGCACGGGAAGTAGAGTCCCTGATGGATCATCTTCCAGAAATACTTCGCGAACACCTGCGTGTCGGATCTTGCGGCAGAATCCCAATCGGTGACCGGCCCGTTCTGGAAGAAGAACGTGAGCATTGCGCCGACACGGTTGGAGCAGAGCGGGATGCCGTGTTTTTTCGCGGCCGCAAGAATGCCGTTTTCAAGCTGACTGCTGATTTTTTCAAGGTAATCGTAAGGGGCTTCCTCACGGAGCGTTTCGAGTGTTGCGATCCCGGCCGTCATCGCAAGCGGATTGCCGCTGAGAGTTCCCGCCTGGTAGACTTTCCCGGCCGGCAGGACGTTCTGCATGATCTCCTTCCGTCCGCCGTACGCACCGACGGGAAGTCCGCCTCCGATGATCTTTCCAAAGGTCGTGAGGTCCGGGCGAAGGTCGAGAAGCGACTGGGCACCGGCGTAAGCGACACGGAACCCCGTCATGACTTCATCGCAGATCAGGAGCGTTCCGTACTTTTCGCGGACGAATTTCAGCGCATCGCAGAACTCCCTGGTCATGCGCACGCATCCCATGTTTCCGACGACGGGTTCAAAAATGACGCACGCGATCTCGGAACCGCAGCGGGAAAACATTTCGAGGAGTCCGTCCGCGTCATTGTACTGCAGGACGATCGTGTCGCGGGAAGTCCCTTCCGTGACTCCGGGAGAATTCGGAACGCTGAATGTAGCGGCTGCCGAGCCTGCGGCGACGAGAAGCGAGTCGGCGTGCCCGTGGTAGTTGCCGGCAAATTTTACGATCCTGTCGCGACCTGTAGCTCCGCGTGCAAGACGGATGGCGCTCATGGTCGCTTCGGTTCCCGAGTTGACGAAACGGACCATTTCGACAGATTCCACCGCATCAATGACCAGACGGGCAAGACGCGATTCCAGAACGGTCGGTGCTCCGAAACTCGTTCCGGTGTGGAGGACTTTCTCAAGTGCCGCGAGAACTTTCGGATGGCCATGGCCGAGGATCATGGGTCCCCAGGAGCTGACGTAATCGATATAGCGGTTCCCGTCGACGTCGGTGAGGTGTGCACCTTCCGCGCTCTCAATGAAGATGGGGTTTCCGCCGACTGCGCCGAATGCGCGTGCGGGACTGTTCACGCCGCCGGGAAGGAGCTCAACGGCTTCGGAAAATGCTTTTCGGCTTTCTGTAAGGTTCAGCATGATGTTTTTTTACTAAATGAATGGTGGAACGGAATGTTTGGGAAAATGAAAATGGGGAAGGATCCCAGGGAAACCTTCCGTGGGAAACTGTTTTCCGGAATGAAAATAAAATTCAGGCCCACGTTTCATTTTTGAAAATCGTGAGCCTGAAGAATGGTTTCAGATCTTGCGTTTCAGGAGATTTCGTCCGATCGGCTGAACGCTTTCGTTCGGTCGGATTTCTGAAGTCTCCGAGACACTGGGACCGGCTGCGGAGCGCTGGGATCCCGGGTCCGCAAAAAGTGCACTCAGGTCATCCGGTTCATCCACGGTTTGGGGGGCTGCGTCTTTGGTTTCGTCCGCATCCTCTGCCGGAATTTCTTCGTTTGCCGGTGCTTTTATTTCATCGGCAGGAGCTTTGACTTTCTTGATTTCCGGGGTTTCGTTTTCCGCATTTTCGGTTTCTGCGGGTCCTTCGTCCGGAAGTTCATCCAGTCCATCCAGCGGTGCCGGATCGTCGAGATCCTCATTCACTTCTTTAGAGGAAGCATCATCCAGGATCGCCGGGAGTTCTTCTTCGTTTGCCGCAGGAGCGTCCGATTCCGGGAGCTTCGCATCCAGCGGAAGTGCGTCAGGTGTTTCCTGTTCTGCATTCTCTTCTTCCTCGTCATTCGAGAGGTCGATACCAAGTCCGTCATCCAGCGTTTCCACGCCAGCATTCGCGTCGGTTTCTTCTTTTTTCTCTGCCGGAACGGCGTTGTTTTCTGGAAGAACATCGTCTGCCGGAAGGATTTCATCCGTTTCTTCGGCTTTCGGCGTTTCTTCGGCGTCGTTCGACGTTGATTCTTCGATCAGGTCGTCCAGACTGAGCGGCGCATTGCGTTTGGGGGCCTCGTCGGCAAGGCCCGGTTTCGACTGGAAGTTCAATGATTCTGGAAGTTCACCGACTTTTTCTTCGTCTGTTTCTTTGGAGTCCGTCGAAGTTTCCGCATCATCTGAATCGTCGGCATTCTCTGCGTCTGCCTTTTCAGTACCGTCTTCCTTTTCAGTACCTTCTGCCTCTTTGGTTTCCGGGACGATTTTTTCATCTTCGAGATCCGGGAGATCCAGAAGTTCTACGCCGTCGGTCTCTTTTTCCTGTTTGGGAGCTTCCTGATTTTCATCCGTCAGCGAAGCGTCGAGCGCGCCGTCCAAACTCTCCGCGTCAGCCGCTTTTTTGTCTTCTGCGGCCGGGAGTGCTTTCTTTTTGGGGGCTTCAGCATCGTTCTCGTCGGAAGTTTCTTCCAGATTCAGAAGACCATCAAGTGCCGGCTCTGAAGGTTCCTCTTTCTGCGCATCGGCGTCGTTGGTCTCTTCCTCTTCGTTCGGTGACGGGAGGGGAGCGAGACCCGGATCTGCGTCCGTTTCCGGCAGAACGTCAGTTTCCGGTGCAGCTTCATTTTTCGGAGCTGCGTCTATTTCCGGAGCAGCTTCATTTTCCGGAACTGCATCCATTTTCGGAGCGGGTTCTTCTTCCGGTGCAGGAATGACGCGGCCGCTGAATTGGACCTGTGTGCTCATTCCGCCTTCAAGGTCAGTAAAGACCGTGATCCCGCCGGTAAAATCGCCGACGTTTTTGCCATGGTAGGTGAGTTTGATCGGATGGATCTTACGGGCATCGTGCTCGATGGATGCGGAAATATTACGGCTTTCCGACGTAATGTCGGTGATCCGAAACGGCTCTGCGCCTTGAATGACGAGCGTTTTCTCGGCGGCTCCGCCTTCTTCCACG
>CAZRGJ010000401.1:0-3276 GCA_964599445.1 uncultured Planctomycetaceae bacterium
AAGCCCCTCGCAGGAGGAGATCGCGAAGACCATCCGAAACGCCATGTCCGGCAAAACCGGCCGCGAAGATCTTCTGAAGTTCATACCGAACGAGCGTCAGATCGTCGAGCCGATTTTCCGTGTAGGCCTCCCATGCCCAATTCAATTCTCTCCACGTCACGTCTTTCAGATCGTTCCAGCTCCATCCGAGCTGACCGGCCATTCTCCAGACAAGTCTCCAGCGTTTTTGAGCTTCTTCTGAAGAGATTCCAGCTGAAGAGCCGCCGTCTTCTGGATCGTCTCGACGATCTGGGCGTTGAGTTTTTCGCTTTCTTCCGCGGCGGTTTTCTGGGCGAGAGAGATCTTTCTTAAATCTCCCGCCAGTTTGCGGAAAAAATCGCAAAAAGCCTCCCAAAGCGCGGTTTGCAGGGATTCCATCGTTTCGCCGTCCAGTTCCCGCGTAAATTCCAGTTCCGCGGCGGTCTGCGCTTCCGGCGAGAAATCCCCTTCCGGAGCTTCCAGTTTCTTCCGTTCCCAAACAATGGCGAACGCAATCGCGCCGAGAAGTCCGAGGTCATAGTACAGTTCATTAAAAGCCGTTTTCGTCGGAACCATGATATGAAACGGCGTCGGTGAAATTTTGGAAAAGTCCCACTGACTCAGCTTGCGGGCGAGGAAAAAATCAAGCCGCAGGTCATACTCTTTTCCGCTTTGCGTCGTGAAGATCGTACTCATTTTCCGGCCTCCTTATCGAGCGGATCGCCGAGAACGAGAGAACGGACCTTTTTCCAGCATCGGCTTCCGTCAATCGGAGAAACGGTTTCCTTCATCTCCCACGTCGCGATAACGCGGCGGTTTTCCTGAATGGCTGCGAGCGTGGTCGGAAGAACATAGCAGATCTTCTCTTCCGGAAAACCCGCCGTCGCCCTAAGAAGAGTGATGGATGATGGATGATCGGGACGGGACGCGCAAAGCGTTTTGAGTTCCTGAACGGTTTTCGGGACGAACCCGTTTGCATTTACGAGCGTTTTGCCTGCATTCCAGGCGGTTTTCAAAGTTTCCATAATTGATTCCTTGAAAAAAGGGGGAGACCGGGCGGGAACGTGCCCGGTCAGGGAAGTGAAAAATTACGAACGGAAAGAGACCCATTCAGGCTCAACAACACTGTCGCCGGACTTCATGTAGCCGTATTTCAGCGTGCAGTCATGACTGACCGCTTCTCCGGACGCCTGCGTATAGCCGAAGCCCTCAAGATACGCCGGCATGACGAGTCCCTGAACGGCATTCTCTTCCGAAGCGTCCTGAATATCGCCGTCAAGCATCGCCCATTTACGAACGACCGGACCGTCGAAAAAGTCCGAAATCATCTGACTGTAGTTTTCGGAATTGAAACCGGGATAATATTTGAACCCGAACGTCAGCGCGTTGATCTTTCCGGCAAGCGACGGCTTGCACTTCAGACTCCGCACGTTCAGCTCCACGCTGGACCGCGCAAGGTCGGAACAGGAACAGCCGTCGATCTCGCCCCATTCCGTCCAGACGGGGTCCGTACCGCTTCCGGTATCGCAGTACAATTTGCAAAAATCACCAAGTTTCGGTGACGTCATGATAAACCTCCTTTACGAAAGTAAACATTAAATGTCAGAACGATGAGCGAATCGTACGTTCTGATGGAATCAAGCGTTTCGTTCGAGTAAATGCTTTCCGTAGAGACCGTCGAAAGTTCGACGCCGCGGTAAAACTTATCCGGATCCGGCTGAAAAGCCGGAAAGGACCGCAGGTAAAGAAAAAGCATTTCGGAAAAGGCCGCAAGCTCCGGGATCTCCTGATCGGCGTCCTTGAGCTTTTTCCCGAGCGAAACGCCAACAACGAATTGAACCTTCCCGCCGTCACGGGTCAGGTTTTCACAAACTAAAGAACCGGGAACGATCGAGACCTCAAGCGTGTCGAGTTCCGTCGAATCGGCGTAAAACTGATACCGGACCGCCGCGTTCCATCCTCCGGTGACTTCCGGAAGATCGGAAGCCCGCGACTGGATAAGCTCCAGTATCTTTTCGCAAATCTGGACTGTAAAAGCCGTCATTTCAAAGCTCCATGACCGTGATCTTCATGCCGATCTTCGCGGGATCGGAAAACTCATACCGAAAATGCCCCTGCGCCGAAACGGCCTGAAAAGCCGCTCCGCTTTCATCTCTCAAAGTGTCGCCTTCCTGGGGAAGTGACGGCGAAAGATGATGAAACTGGTCGGAAAGGACCGTGATCTGAAAGATCCGTCCATTGATCCTTTTCGCGGGACCTCCTGCGGATGCCGGCGGCAAAAGAGCGCGGACGCCCTGGATCGTGAAGGATTCGGACGTACCGACCGGGACGTAAGTGAAAGTCTCTCCTGCCTGCTGAAAAATTTTCGTGTACGCAAGCCGAAAGTGACTGACGATCAGAGGCGATGCCATGCTCTGCCCTCCTACTCGCTCAAACACTGTATCGTGCAGGAATACGGTTCCGCGCCGACGTAAAACGTAAAGACGACGAGATAGTATTCCCCGTAATCCGCGAACGGAAGCTGAAAAGCCCCGGAAACGCGGTACTCGAAATTGAATTGCTTTCCACTGTCCGGACTGGTTCGCAATTCCGAAAAGATGGAAGAGAGCGGAACGGAAACGTCGGAATGACCTGCGGCGGATTCACGGACTCCCATCTCCTTTTTGTAGATGGAATAACTGATCGAATCAACGTCGGCGGACGTCAAAGGCGTGCCGTGACAGTCCGTAATCAAAAGCCGAAAGGTCTTGCCGGAATAGGCGCTGACCGGGTAAATCGTATCTGTCATGCGTGTACCTCCACAAGTTCAAGCCGGATCTCGTCGGAAACCCCGACAGTCTGAAAAGCGTAATCTTCTTCAATATCCTGCCGGGAACTTTCCTGCGAAAAGGCGGAAATGACGGTAAAATGAAAAGGCGGACGAACATCCTTCGGAATGGGAATACGGTCGAAAAACCACTTTCGAGCCGCTGCGAAAAACGTTTTCATGACGACACCCCCACGATCTCGCCGTTCGAATCGCGCGTAAGGGTGAACGTGCCGAGAATGGAACCGGACGCGGAATACGCGGTCAGAGTATTTCCCGTAACGTTCCATCTCGCGATCAGAGCGAAGATCCGCTCAAGCATTTCCGTTACTTCGGAAAGGTCAACACTTTCCGAGGACGGATAACTGGTAAGCGTTCGATCCGCCGCGTTCCAGACTGCACTGGAAACTTCATGCGCTGTCGGAACATCGATCCCGTCCGCATTGACAGTC
>CAZRGJ010000402.1:0-3271 GCA_964599445.1 uncultured Planctomycetaceae bacterium
ATAGCCGGACGGAGACGATCCCGCAGCCGGATGTCGCAGGACCGCCATTCCGCAAGCGGTTCATTTCCAATTCGTGATCTGCTCCGGACTCAGTGCCCAGGAATAGAGTTCCGCGGACGCGATCTCGCCGGCGAGGTACATTCGCGTGCCGTAGTTCGGCTGAACGTCTCCGCCGACGCAAAACGCACGGGCCGTCTCATTTTGCGTGAAGGTCACGTTTCCGGAAAGCTCCATTGATGCCGCTTCCTGACCGTCCACGTAAAGCCGAGCCGTCTTTCCGTCGTACGTGCCGAAAACGGAGACGAATCGCCCAAAGACCGCCGGAGCCTTCAGGACCTGGTACGATTTTCCTTCCACAGAGACCCAGAAGACGAATTTGTCTCCCTGCACGAAAAGTCCCGTCCCGCGCCCTTCTGTATTTCCAAAGATCTCCGAATCGCGGTTCATTCCCGGCTCAACACGCACCCGCGCACCGATGGAAAGCTCTTTCTTCATGCGATGGTAGTCCATCCGGCGGCAGAGCGCAAGAAACGCGTCTTTCTTTCCGTCAAACCTCGCGGCATACATTCCGTCAAGCACCTCCCCTGCTCCCTCGATACGGAAAAGTTCCGGTTTCCCGACCGTCCGCAATTCACGCTTCGACGCAGAATTCTGAATGCCGGTTTCCGTAAATGAGATCGAAAGCACGTTCCCCTTCGGTTTTTCGCACGACCGGTCGGGTTCCGTCAGCGCAAGAGTTCGGAATTCCGCTTCCAGTGCCGTTTCCGACGTTTTGTCCCAGCAGTTCACTGCCTCGACCTTCAGCCGGTACTTCGTGTCCGGAGCCAGTCCTTCAAGCGTTTCGCTACGAAATTCAAACGGCACTTTCACGTGAAAGTCTGTCGTGACGTACCGCGCAGCCGTCGGAGCCTCCGGGCCATTGACTGGGACCTCGACCGGAACCTCGACCGGGGTCGCCGTGAACCGGTAGCCGTTCATGCAGTCCGCGTCCACTGCCTGCATGAAGCTGAAATCGACGCCATCATCCCAGCTATCCTCCACAACGAGCCTCGCCTCCTTCGGCCAGACAGGCGGTTTCGCGGAATCGCGGCGGGAATCGAGATAGACGTAGTTTTCGACCTTCGTCGGATCGCAGACAAGATACTCGCGGTCCCAGAACGACTCGGAGATCGTATCGTAGAGACGCACGCGGATCGCATTGTCGCAGAGAACTTCAAAAACGTACGCGGTACCGGCCAGATCGCTTCGGTAGGAGGCGAATCCCTGATGATGCCCGCCGAATCCAATATAGTAGCTGAGCGAACCGCAGCCGAAAGCCGTGAATCTACCCTGCCAGACGGACGTCGGATCCATCGGCGGACAGTGCGAGTGCCCGGAAATGTCCACGACCTGCGGGAATCGGCTCAAAACCGCATTGAGCGTCGTGTCGCCTGCCCGGAAATCGCCCGGCAGATTATGGCTTCCCCCAACGGTCGAAAGGACCGGGTAGTGCTGAACGACGAAGATCGGTTTCCCCGGCGTTTCCTTCACGGCCGCCTCCAGTTCCTTTTCGAGCCACCCAACGGCGTAAGCATAATTGACTTTTTTGCGCGATTCCATCGAGACCGTAATGAACTGGAAGCCGTTCACCGAAACACGCCGATTCGCGGGCATTCCGAACGTCTTTTCCCAAAGCGGTTTGTTTCCGCCGTAGAATTCATGATTCCCCATGCACATGATCCGGCACGTTTCCGGCTTCAGATTCTGGTCCATGACCTCGCGGAACGGCAAAATCTCTTCCGGGAAGCCGTGGTCCGAAATATCGCCGGCGACGACCAGTGCGTCAAATTTCGGGTACGCCTGGTGCACGGAGTACTGGTTCATAAACTGAAGAATCCGCGTAAAGTGCATCCGCTGCCGGGCGTCCGGACCGTGATTTTTGTTGAAGTGAACGTCGCTCAATGCCGCAAAACGCAGAACTACCTGCTCCTCCAATTTGCCGGCAAACAGCGCGGAAGGAAGACAGTACACCGAAAAAGCAGCTGACGCGGCCGCAAGAAATTGACGTCGATCCATGGATTTTTCCTTTAGCGTTTAATGGGTAATTTAGGGTGGATATGGGGTAATTCAGGAAGGAAATTTTACTCACTTCCGTCCATTATACTCTCCAGCATAAAAAATTCAAGTGCCCCGCCCTGATTTCCTGTACAGGACGGGAACGTTTTCAGGAGGTCATTCTACTGTACGTTCTGAACCTTCCGCACTTCGATCTCCGCATCGCCATCCAGCACAAAAGGTCTCAGCCGGTACGGCATCAGGAAAACAGCCAGGCCGCCGTCCTGCTGCGATTCTGCCTTTTCCTCCGTTAAGAGGTCCGTAAATCCGGGATCTTGGGCAATTCCAGCATTCTGTGCCGTTCCGGTGTTTCGGCAGCCAAGCATGACCCGCACGTCTTTTTCGGAAGTATTGACGACGTAGACCCAGGTCTTTTCCCCGTTCGAATACCGTCGGATCTTCACCTCTTCCGTACTTCCGGGCACGTCGGTGAATCGGACCGCCGGGAGAGTACGGAATGCTTGCGCGAATGTACGGAGTTCGTCTTCCATTCCAAGTGTTCCGATGAGAAATCCCCCTTTCTGGAACGTCTGGACGTCGCAGTATCTCAGCGGCATGATGTAGTGGCGCATCGCGTAGAAACCCGGCGGATTCAGCGTCGAAACGCGCCAGGGATGCTCTGTGAGCCAGTCCGCACGGAAATGATTTTCGGCGGCGCGGTTTCGATTCGGATCTCCGACGGGGGATTCCCAGTATCGGTCGTGAAGGTTGATCCACGGCGTATCCGCTCCGAGAAGCGTGCCGTACATTCCACGCCGGGTCTCCGTCAGCCGGATCGTGTCGCGGATCTCCTCCTGACTTCTTCCGGCCATCCACCGATAGTCCGCGGGAAAGACCGTCTGCTCGATCACGATGTTCGGGCAGTCCTTAAAATACTTCGCATCGATCCCCATTTCACGATTCGCCTGCTCCCAGTAGTCGCGCATTCCGCGGAACTGATCCGGAAGACCGAAATTCCACTGGTAGGCGATCGCCACTTTGCAGTTCAGCACAAGACGCAGATCCGGACGGACTTTTTCAAGTTTTTGGGGTGACATGTTTGACAATTTTGAGCAGAGGGGAAGGGTATTCAAAGAGATCGTCCAAAGCCTGAGGAGGTAACGGTATATGGCCTTGATACGCAGACGGCCCGCAGGGAAGGAAAACGCCGCCCAGAATAAGCCCCGGCGGGGCAGGA
>CAZRGJ010000403.1:0-3262 GCA_964599445.1 uncultured Planctomycetaceae bacterium
GGAGGGAAGTTTTTTCCTTCCGGATATTTTTTCGTCACGTTTGGTTTCATCCGGCAGCTGTGCACAGGTTTCCACCATAGAAAACCATAGAAAACCATAGAAAAACACGGAGAAACACTGAATTTTAACCACGAAAAGCACGAAAAAACGCGGGTCTCACGAAATGTTTTTAAATTTTTTTGAGATCTATTTCGTGTTTTTTCGTGTCAGGAAATTTTCTCTTCCTTTTCCTATTCCCTTTCAGTGTGTCTCTGTGCCTTTTCTGTGTTCTCCGTGGTAAAGTGCCGCGCGGCAGCTCGCCGCACGGTCTGGATCTTAGAGGAGCGTCACGCCGGCTTTTGCGTACTCTGCGACCATTTCGTCCGGCCAGATACCGCAGGCGACTTCGCCGATGTGCGCACAGCGGAGCATGAACATACAGAGACGCGACTGACCGATCCCGCCGCCCATCGTCTGGGGAAGCTCGCCGTTGAGGAGCATCTGGTGAAACGGCAGTTTCGCGCGTTCTTCGAAACCGCGGATCTTCAGCTGACGCAGAAGCGTTTCCGCATCGACGCGGATCCCCATCGAGGAAAGCTCAAATGCCCGGCCGAGGATCGGATTCCAGACCACGATGTCGCCGTTGAGTCCCACGCCGCCGTCTTCCCGCGGCGTCGTCCAGTCGTCGTAGTCCGGAGCGCGTCCGTCATGGATGGTTCCGTCTGAAAGTTCACCGCCGATGCCGATGATGAAGATCGCGCCATACTTTTTGCAGAACTCCGTTTCACGTTCCAGCGGCGTTTTTTCGGGGTAGGCTGACCGAAGTTCTTCCGTCGTGACGAACGTGATCTCTTCCGGCAGGATCGGCGAGATCGCCGGATAGTGCGACGCGATGAAACGCTCCGTTTCCGTGAGGACCGCATAGATCTTCCGGACCGTGGCTTTCAGTGTCTCCGTGTTTCGGTCTTCCGGACGGATGACCTGGCACCAGTCCCACTGATCGACGTAGAAACTGTGAATATAGTCGAGCGTTTCATCCGGACGGATCGCGTTCATGTCCGTGTAGAGACCTTCGCCGGGCTGGAATCCGTAGCGGCGCAGCGCAAAACGCTTCCATTTCGCGAGAGACTGCACGAGTTCCGCTTCGCAATCCGCCTGCTTCACGTAGAACGAAACCGGTTTTTCCACACCGTTCAGGTCATCGTTCAGCCCCATTTTGCTCTTGACGAAAAGCGGGGCCGTGACGCGCTGAAGACCGACATTTTTGGCCAGCTCACTTTCGAAATGGTCTTTCAGCATTTTGATGGCGCGTTCTCTTTCGCGCAGACCGAGCAGTGACTGATAGCCAGCGGGAATGCTCATGATTTTCTCTCCTGGAAAAAACGATTTTGAATGTCTGAAGCGACGTGAATTGAATTTTTAGTCCGGAACACTTTGCGATACTGCGAGGCTCCCAGGTTTTCTGTTTCGATCGCACAGAATGCCAGAAACGCGGCGAAACAGAACCAGCCGATCCCTGCTCCGAAAAAAAGTTCCAGCGCAAGGAAAGCCGCAGCGATGGGGCAGCGGACGACGACGGCAAAAAGGACGACGAGTCCGACAGCCGCAGCAAACGCAGGCTCAAGGCCAAGCCAAGGTGCGAGCACGCAGCCAAGCGCGGCACCGCAGAAGAACGCAGGAACGATCTGTCCGCCCTTGAATCCGATCCCCAAAGCAAGTGCCGTAAATCCGATCTTGAGGCAGAAATCCCAATTCCCGGCCTCACCGAGCAGTGCGTTCTGAATGTTGGCGAAACCGGCTCCGCAAAAAGTCTGCGTCCCGCACCCAAGCGTCAGTACGGTCAAAAGCAGACCTCCAAACCCCATCGCAAGAAAACGGTTCGGGAAAAACCGGTCAGTGAGTCGTTCAATGCATTTCAAAAGGCGGCAAAATGCGATTCCCGCCAGAATGCAGAACAGCGAAAGCAGGAAAACTCGAAACACGGTCTGCATTGAAAATGCCGGAACAGCCTCAGCCAGCGGGAATCGGCAGGGCGGCACGCCAAGCCAATGGGTGATTCCACAGGAAAAGAAAGAGGCTCCCAGACAAAAAACGAGTGCCGTGAGTCCTCCAAATCGGCAGCGTTCCAGCACAAAAACTGCCGCGGCGGCAGGCGTCCCCAAAAGCGGCGCGAATGCACCGGCCATGGCACACAAAATGACAAGCGAAAGATCTTTCCCCGAAAGATGGAACCAGCGCGCAAAGTGTGCACCGATCCCTCCGCCGAGCAGAATGGACGCCCCCTCACACCCGACGGAAGCTCCGCAAAGATGCGAAAGGACGGACGCTGCATAAATCAGCGGCGCGAGAAACGGCGGGACTTCCGAAGAGGCACATTCTTTCGCAGAGGAAAACGAAAGGACACTTTCAGCAGTCGTTCCGTCGGTCTTTTTCCCATGGACGGCATCCGTCAGCAAAGTCAGTTCTCCGCGATGGCGAACATGGCAGATCCGGTAAAGATACGCAATGAGCAGACCGGAAACAGGCAATCCGAAAAGCAGCACAGGATACTCCGTACGCACGGCATTGGCCCAGGAAACGCTCAATCGAAAAAAAGCTCCGGCGAATCCTGCAGGAACGGCCGCAAGGAGCGAGATCAGAAAAATCTCTGCCAGATGCACGCCGTGATGTCCAAATGACGACAAAAAATCCTCATGCCGGCGGCTGGAAAGTTTCTGCCCCGGAAAAGGATGCGTCAGGGAAAAGGAATGGACTTCGGATCTGAAAGACATACGGCACCCGCCAAATGAAAAAACCGCAATTTTCAAAAGATTTTACCAGATATGAAAAATTTTTCAAGGAGTACCGAACAGATTTACCGTTAGGATCTGCAAAAATTTCAGCACCCCCGGGAAAGCGCGGACACGCACACAAAAATCCCCTCCCTCGGAGGGGTGGCAGACCGAAGGTCTGACGGGGTGGTTTGGAGTGCGGCGATACAGTGCGCTTACGCACATTCGCCGCTTTGGGACAGCGGCAATACAGCGCGTATGCGCATTTGCCGCGTGGAAGCAGGGAAAAAACTTAAAATCCGGCCGAAGGGCTGACGCAAAACGTCAACTCCCGGCGAATGGTCTGCGGCCTGTATCGCCAAATATCAAAGCGGCAAAGGTCATTCCGTGACCGTATTGCCCACTCCAAATTCCCCTCCCTCCCAAGAGGGATGGCTCGCGTAGCGAGACGGGGTAGTTTGGAGTTTCTGTATTCAAGTCAAGGGGGTAAATTGTCAAAATTTTAATTATTT
>CAZRGJ010000404.1:0-286 GCA_964599445.1 uncultured Planctomycetaceae bacterium
CATGCATCACGGCATACGTACCGCATAGGCAGTCCGCATTTCCGAGCGGAACGCACGAAGTTCAGAAGGGAACGCTCCAGGGAGGTCTCTCCACACACCTTTCGGCTGGTGAACTGCCGTCTGGAAATGCCCTTTCGGAAGAAAAAACGGGAGATGATCTGCGTCTGGAAATGCTCACCGTCCTGGAAATGAATGCACCAACGAAGGAGACGCAGGCAGAAACCGCGTTGAAATCTCCGCAGCCTTTGAAAAACGAAACGGCATCCGCCCCTTCCACAGACGCTGT
>CAZRGJ010000404.1:296-3233 GCA_964599445.1 uncultured Planctomycetaceae bacterium
CCAGCCTCAGGAAGGTCCAGCCGTCAGCGTTGCGGAAGCCCAAACTCCTGCCTTGAACGGCTCCGCACCGAACGCATCGGCTGGGAAACCGTACCGCATTGGGCAGATCGTGAACCAGATCTGCGCAAGCGCGTACGCGGGTATCTCGACGCTCCTGCTCTGGCTCATGTCGGCAAGACTCACGGCTCTCCGGCTGACTCGCGAATTCCGCAGTTCTTTCCGTCACGAGCTGAAATTTGCGATGGCGCAGCTCGGCAGTACCCTGACTGCATTTTTCTGGATCGCCCTGGGGACGTTCCTTCTGGCACTTCCGCTGCTCGTCTGCCGTCTGTTTCCCGCAAACGTCATGGTTTGGCTCATGCCGGCAGCCCTGCTTTATGCGGTCTTTTACTTTTTCTTCCTGCTCGGAACCGGTCTAGGATCTTTTTTCATTCCATCCGTCCTGGCGACAGAGAATTCCGACGCATTCGACGCTCTGAGCCGCAGCTGTGCCTACGCGCTTCAGAAACCGCTGAAGCTGGTCCTTTACCTGCTCGCAGCAATTTTGTTCGGAGGTCTGGGACTTTGCGCGGTCGTGTTTTTTGTCGTTTTGATCGAGCATCTCTGCCTCACGTTCACCGGCACAGTACCGCTCGGCGGCAGTTCCCTGGCACTCTACGCATTCTCATGGAGTGTATCTGCCTGGCTTCTCCTTTACGGATTCGCGGCACTTCAGGGGATCTACCTCCTTCTGCGCCGTGATGTCGATGCCGTAGAGCTGGAAAACGTCTGGCTTCCGGAACCGCAGGGAGTCCCTGCTCCGCAGCTTCCGAAACTGGAGGAGGGCACCAAAGAAACGGCATGATTTCTCTGTACGAAACCGTGCAAAACCGTACGGAACCGTACGCTCCATCCCAAACCGTTCTGAGCCGGTCTGAAAACCGTTCCGTCTGTCAGTCAGCCGAACAGGCGGGAACCGGTAAAAGTCAGTTCTGAATCATCAAAATAAGAGAATCTGGACCACACGAAAAAAGCCGCTCCCGAAAAGAGCGGCTTTTTTTAGAAAAAATCATTTCCTCATCCTCTCTCAGCCGGCATTTCATCCGGACGAAAGATTTCTCTGGTCCATTCTTCCCTGAAATGAAGAAAGATCAGGCGTGGATGTCGAGAATCGCTTCCAGTGCAAGTTCATGCAGTTCACCATTGGACGCACAGATCCCGCGATTCTCCAGCAGCATGGATCCAAGCGAAAAATCAAGATTCAGTCCATCCAGGTCCGTGATCCGTCCGCCAGCCTCTTCTACGATGATCGAGCCGGCCGCCTGATCCCAGATCTTCTCTTTATAGTCCGGCATTTTAGACGAAATGAGTCGGAAAAGGAGATCGCTCTTTCCTGCGGCAAGGACGGCATATTTTGCCTGGGAATCCATCGCGACGACTCCCGTCACGCCGATCTGCTGACACAAAATGTCCATCTGGCTCAGATTCGTGTGTCCGGATTCCACAGAACGCAGAACGGAGGCCTCTTTCGGGTCAGCGTGGTCAGAGACGCGTAGACGTTCAAAATCGGAGCCGTCGAGCGTCGAGATCCACGTTCCCTCGCCGCGTTTTGCATAAAGGAGCGAACCGAAAGGTTGCCCTGCCGCAGGCTTTTCCGTCGAGAAATCGTGCGTTTCTTTCTGCCAGGTCAGATTCGGCAGACCAAGGAATCCGTACATGACCTTGCCATTTTCGACGAGAGCCAGAGCCGTGGCGTACTGTTCTTTGCGGAGAAAACCTTTCGTGCCGTCGATCGGATCCAGCGTCCAGAAACGCGGTGCACCTTTGAGCGAATCGTCATTTCTTCCACGGGAGATCCAGCCCACGATCTTTTCAGCGGTAACGCCGGGAAGGTATTTTTCGAGATACTGAAGCAGGATCGCAAGAAAACGTTCCCCATCTTCGGAAAGCAGCAGATCGGCGGATTCTTCCGCAATCAGCGGGATCTCCGGGCACGTTTCCTCCAGACGGGCAGCCGCGAGTGCCTGAACGGCCAGGTCGCCGACCGTAACGGGCGATTTGTCTTTCTTTTCCCAGGTCGCTGGAGTAATGAAATCGTTCTGGATCCGGCTCGTCAGGTCAGCGGCCTCACGCAAAACAGCAAGAATGGGCTGAATCAGGTTCATTTAGGGAAACTCCTATTCAAAAAAACAAAAAAGTCAGCCGGCGGCAGATCTCAAGTCTTCATTCCCGATCCAGCGGGAAAACGGGACCGCCGAAACATGAGGAGAACCAAAGGACAGATCCCTCAGCAAATTCATCCGAAAATCCTCTAAAATTCCGAGGCCCAGACATCTGGACACTCCGCGGATCTCCGCATCTGCTTCAAATTATCGGACACTCGCGTCCCGCACATCAGTCCGATCGCAGGAGTCTCAAAGAAAATGGAGCATTTCCGGGCCCGCCATTAAATTCCTTCTTCACTTTTTAAAGTTTCCGTCTCCACGAGATTCAGCATCATGGAAAGCGTATCGACCATTTCCTCGACCTGACGCCAGGATCGGTTTTGAGCCGCCCCGTGTGCTTCATTCCAGCTTCGCATTCCTTCCCGAAGCAGGATCTCTGAGGCTTCTTCCTGCATTTTTTCCGGAAACGCTTCCGTAATCTCACGGAAAACCCGCTTCATGTGTTCCTGTGCCAGCGGATTGCCGTGCATTGATTCCGAAAGCGTCGCGAGATAACAATTGACGGCATTTTGCGGAACTTCAAGTTCTCTGCCGGGATCGCTCTTCACGGAAACTGCTGATCCGGCACACGCCAATGACGCCTTCAGAAAAGGTTCCGGATCCGTCTCCCGATCCGCCGGAGCAGTGCCCCGTTCTGCCGAGATCTCGTTCACGAACCGTTCCACATTTTTCTGTTCCGCAGCACCCAGCAGCGACGCGACGATATTTCGGGCAGCTTCCGGAGAAGAAACAC
>CAZRGJ010000405.1:0-3229 GCA_964599445.1 uncultured Planctomycetaceae bacterium
ACCGTCGAAGACGGTGGAAGGGTTTCGCAGCCTTTTTTTGCGGACTTGAGGTTTCCGGAAGGTCCGCCAAACCACCCTGTCTCGCTTCGCTCGCGGCCTCCTAAAATGAGGGGCTTCTTGTGTGTGCGTCCGCGCCAGTGACCAACGGGAACGGGGCGTGTTCTTGCGTGAAAGCGCGATTCGCTGCTGCTCGTACCGAAAGCTGAGGTTGAAATCGAGGCCGAAGGGGGAACCCGTTTTGATTTTGAAATTTACACAAAAAGAAAAGCACGAAACTCACGAAGTAATTTTAAAATTCTTTCGTGTTTTTTCGTGCTTTTCGTGAAATTCATGTCCGGGAACTGTGCTTAATTACAGAAAAATGTTTTGCGGAGTCAGTTTCCGCCGCGCCATTTTCCGCACTTCACGCAGTTGGCCTTTCCGTTTCCGAACGCGCAGCTGGAGCAGATCGAAGCCGGATGTCCGCCAGATCCGATCCATTTTCCGCACTTTACGCAGTCGTTCTTTTTGTTTCCGAATCCGCAGCTGGAACAAAGGTAAGCCGGCGTCTGATTCGAGGCCATCCATTTTCCACACCGTGCGCAGTCATTCTTTTTGCTTCCGAATGCACACGAATTGCAGAGCATCGCGCGTTCACTGCCGGCCGTGATCTCATCACCCGAAAAAGTCACGTTTTCGGAAATATTTTCTTCCGCCTGCAAAGTAGAAAGACTCCAGGCTCCACAGACGCACACGCCCAGCAGAAGTGCCGCAGCTGCTGAAAACGAAAGGTTTTTCCAGTTTTTCATCCAAAGTTTCATTTTTCTTCTCCTTCTTTTCAAACGCACACAACACACAATGTCCCGAAGGAAACGTTTCCGTTTCCCCCAGGACGATGTCGAAACTGATCGAATCTTAGATTTTAGAGTCTCCGTCTTCTTCTCGGCGGTTCCTTCACTTCTTCTTCATTCTTCGGCTCGTTTGCCGTCATGGCAGGGAGTCCGGAGAATCCCTGGATCTCATCCCGCTTAAGAAGCTGGTTGATCCGCATCTCGATACGCGTCAGTTCATTCCCTTCTTCTGGAGCCACGAACGTAAACGCCACGCCTTCATGTCCCATTCGGCCAGTGCGTCCGACGCGGTGCACGTAGTCGTCGCAGAATTTCGGAATATCGTAGTTGATGATGTGCGAGATCCCCGAAACGTCGATCCCGCGCCCCACGACGTCCGTCGCGACCAGGTATCGCGTCTTCCCGGCACGGAACGATGCCATGACGCGGTCTCTTCTGCGCTGCTGAAGGTCGCCGTGGATCGCTTCGACGCTCTGAACGGCCTTTCCGAGGCGATTCGCTACCCGCTCTACTCCGCGTTTCGTTCGGCAGAAAATGATGGCCTGCTTCGGATCTTCACGCTCAAGGAGCTTCAGAAGAAGGTCAAACTTCAGTTCCGGATCGACCGTGAAGTAAAACTGCTCGATCGTTTCGCTCGAAATGTCTTTCTGCGAGCAGTCCCAGACCTCCGGATCCCGCATGTACTTCCGTGCGATCGATTCGACCTGCGGCGCGATCGTCGCACTGAGAAGGAGCGACTGACGCGATTGCGGCGCCATCCGCAGGATCTTCTCGATGTCCGGACGGAACCCAATGTCCAGCATCCGGTCCGCTTCGTCCAGAACGGCGATCTTGAGGTTTCGGAGCTTCAGAGAACCGCGCTTGATGTGGTCCATCACACGCCCCGGCGTCCCGATGATGATGTCCACGCCGGCCTTCAGCTGCTGGACCTGCGGCGGAAGCGGTTTCCCGCCATAAAGCGCGAGGCACTCCAGATCCGTGTACTTGGCCAGCTTTTCAAATTCGTCCTTCACCTGAACCGCCAGCTCGCGCGTCGGCACGAGGACCAGGGCCTGAGGATCAAACGAATCTTCGTCAAAGTCGATCATCTGCAGGATCGGGATCGCGAATGCCGCAGTTTTCCCCGTTCCGGTCTGCGCCTGCCCCATGACGTCCTCACCGGTCAGTGCCGCAGGAATGAAGACCGACTGGATCCGGGACGGCGTCGCGTACTGCGCATCATCCAGCGCAAAAAGCAGTTCCCGTGAAAGTCCCATTTTTCCGAATTCAGACTCCTTCAATTGACGGAAACGCTCTTCCCGCTTCGGAGCCTTCACCGACTTTTCGCCTTTAGTGCCGGAGGCAGGTTTCGCGTTTTTCCCTGCGGAAGAACGCTCTTCCTTAACGGATCCATCCGTCTCCGCGTCCCGGTTTTCTTTCACCGGTTTGGGAGACTTTTTCTTTTTTCGCGCCGTGATCTCCTGACTGTCTGCGATTTCGGCAGGATCCGGCACAAGGGCATCCAAATTCAACTCATTTTCGTTTTTTTCGGAAGAAAAAAGGCTTTTGGGGGCTTTTTTTTTACTTCCATTCACCGCATCCAAGCCCTTGGAAACCGACGGACCGACCTCATCCGGAAAACTCACGAATTCATCCGGGAATTCAGAAACCAGATCCGGGATCCGATCCTTTCGGCCTGAAACTCCGCTTTCGCGCTGCGGTCGGGACGCCCGGTCTGCGCCGTCGTTTTCAAAGCGTTCCTCACGGTGCACTTTCTGTTCTTTTTTCCGGTCTTTCACGGATTCCATTTCGGAGATCCCGTCCTCTGCGCATTCGGCTTTCCGGGCTTTTTCAGCCGCTTTTTTCTGTGCTTTTTCCGCCTTTTCCTTTCGTTTCAGGCAGAACGGCTCCGTGCATTTTTTGCAGTTTCCCGAGCACTTCCGAACTTTCTTCTCTTTCGTTTCCGATCCGTCCGTTTCCGATTCATCTGCCGTCCAAATCGCCAGAAATTCTTCCGTGGAACGTTCTTTTTCTTCGCTGGACACATTTCTCAGAACGTCTGCATCCGCCGGGGTCTCCGTCTCGCGTTCTTTCTTCATCCGCTGACGCCCTCTGCGGGAACTTTTCTTTCCGGAACTGTCCAGACGGATCTCTTCCGATTCCGGACCGTTTTCCGCAGACTCATCCGAAATCGAAACCGCTTCCTGCACAGAAACCGCCGGCATGGAAGGCATCGCCTGAAACGTCGGATTCACCGGCATCGCAGTCCCCATCGCCGAAACCGGAGTCACGGTCTGGACCGGATTTACTGCCGAAACAGGATTCAGAAGCTGGGACTGGATCGTCGCGAGCGTCTGATGGCACTGCTGGATCATTCCAAGAAGCATTTCCTGCTGCTTGAGGAGTTCCGCACGGACTGC
>CAZRGJ010000406.1:0-3224 GCA_964599445.1 uncultured Planctomycetaceae bacterium
TGTGGAAATCATTGTGCCAGTTCGGATAGTCGGTCGTCACCCAGAGTCCGTAAAGCCCGGGCTGAAACTTCCCCTGACGGACGCACGAGCCAAGCAGATAGACCTGACCGTACCAGAACGACTCCAGCTCTTCGTCCCCAAGCGCGATGCGGGATCTCGACCACCACTCTTTCCACCAGCCGACGTGGTCGGCCTTCAGCTGCGCGAGTTCCTCCCGCGTGAATCTTCGGTCCGGCTCTGACGCCACGACCAGAGCGAACGGCACATTCGCGCGGATCTTGACGCTGGCCTGCGCTTCGCCATTGGGAACCGTGATCCCGGTCAGCTCAGCCCCCACCGCACTCAGGGAGGCCGTCGCGGTTTTGACCCATCCGCGCGGGTCGCCTTCAGGAAGAAGATTCACGGTCGAACGCCGGACCCAGCAGCCGTCGGCGGAACTTCCAGCTTCGATCGGAAACGATTTCTTTTCATTGTGGGGGATGAGACGCAGGTTCCATACATCGTCCGCATCAGAAACCCCCGTGATGATGAAAACGTCCTCGCCAGCAGCAACGAAGCTCTCCAGCTGGACCTTGCCTCTGCCGAATCCGCCTTCGGTTTTCAGAGTCGCGGTAGGCAGGTCGAGCGTGTCTGCGGAGGTGATCTCCTGCGTTTCAGGCCGAATTTCCAGGTCCGCGAACGAGATCGGACCGATGTTGTTTTCTTTCTTGCCGTTCGTCAGATCGCCGCAGCTCCACAGGTCGCCGCGCGTCAGAACAAAGAGTTTCCGCTGGGCATCGCCGCCGTTCACGACACCGAGCGACCCGTTTCCGAGCAGCGCTGCCGTCGGCAGCGAGCGGTCATACGACGTTCCGGGCTTCGCGCTTTCCCATACGGGATCGAACTCTGCCGGATCAGGAAACTCCGCAGCAGAAGTAAACAGCGGGACCAGGAAAAACAGGATAAACAGAGAGAGGAAGGCGGGGCGTTTCATTTCGTTTTCCATTTTTAGTTTTCATTTTCCATTTGGGGACTTCTAAAAACCGCGTTTTTATGCAAAGATCCTCCATTCATAGACCGTATTATAGCATAAGAAGAGCAGCCTGTCAAGAAGTCGCGCAAGCCAATTTCCAGGAATCTTCTCATCACAGAAACGGGAGATTTCGGAAACTTCCCTGATAGAAAAACAGTACCCCTTGTGCAGAAAGATAAAAATTCATCTCTTTCAGCATCTCCTCTAAAATTGCGAAAGAAAAGAATAAACACATTGACAAAATGAAAACGATCGAGTACAATTCAGGAACAGAACAAAAAATTTACGAGGTGATTGCCATGACCTATGAAGAACTTCATTTTAAAATTCCGAAAGAGTCGCCGGATTATCCTGAAAATTCCGCTTTCATCATTCAGCAGATCATTTCCATTTTGGACTATCAAACCAGACAGGGCGACAATAAAATCATTTTAAATACGAACCTGAAACGAGGTCTTCCGCTTGAAAACATCAACAAGATCGCAGGCCCCATGATCGAAGCATGGGCAGGTGAGGTTTTTTCCGGCATTCGCGACAATTTGAACAATGAATACGCCCTGATCAATGTTGAAACACAGGAACGTTTAGGAATGGCAGATATTATCCTGCAATTTCGTAAAGGAGATCGCGTTTTAACGGGCAATATCGATGTGAAGGCAACGGCAGATGATATTCCCGGAAGCGGCAAAAGTCAACATCACCTCTTTTTCCCGGATCCGTTCTGCCTATGTCGCTGATCCGGATTTCATGTTCATCATTCTTTCCATTAAACATCAGGTTTATTCTGAAATCAATCCTGCGACGCATTTGATGGATGGGATCATGGAGATCGTCGGCTAACATGCCTACGATTTAAAATATCTGGGCGAATCCGATATTCTGTACAATCCCGCATTGGGAACAGGACAGATCCAGGTAAAAGACATTCATTACGTCTCGTATCAGCAGCGGAACGTTTGGGAAATGTGCCAGCTTCTGGACCGAAAATTCCTGCACAGTACCCGTAAAACATTTGAAGATTTTTATCGTGAGGCAAAAAGAAACAAATGGCTCCTCGACTGAATTTGATTTGCGGGAATGCACTTGAGGAAATGAAGAAGATCCCAGATGAAAGCATTCACCTCATAGCGACAGACCCGCCATACAATTTAAATAAGGACTACGGAAAGACCCGCGACAAGATGGAATTTCAGGAATATCTGGATTTTTCCAGAGCATGGCTTCTTGAGGCCAAACGGATCCTGACTGAAAATGGTTCCATTTATGTTTTCATGGGAATGAAGTACATATCCTACCTGTATTCCATCATGGAGCAGGAATTGGGCATGACGTTTAATTCGTGGATCACATGGTACTATACGCAAGGGATCGGCAAAACAAAAGGTTTTTCCCCGCGTCATAACGACATTCTGTTTTTTACCAAAGATCCGCAAAAATTTACGTTCAATCTGGATGCAGTACGTATTCCTCAAAAATACTACCGTTCAGTAAACAATATGAGAGGTGCGAATCCCGGTAATGTCTGGGAATTTTCGCACGTGCATTATTGCAGCAGGAATCGAAAACCGCATCCGACCCAAAAACCGGAAGGACTTTTTGAACGGATCATTCTCGCATCTTCCAATGAAGGGGACTCTGTACTGGATCCTTTTGTTGGGAGCGGAACACTTCTGCGTGTCTGTCAGCAGACCAATCGGAATGGGATCGGGATCGAGATCAATCCAGAGTATATTGAGCTGGCACAAGAACGGCTCAACACTCCCTTTCACGGTTTCGACAGCATTGACGCAAGAATGAAAAGACTGCCGGAAAATCTGACGGATCCTCATTTTCGTGAACAATATATCGAAAACCATATTCAATGGTTTCTAAAAAACCATCCGGAAGAGATTCCGGAAATCCTTGCGGAAGTACAAAAAAAATACGGAAACACACCAGGTACTGAAGAAATTTCCTTCCTTTCAGAGCAAATGTTTCTGGATCTTGGGAATTGTGCCGTACAGCAGTAAAAAATTCAAACAGATGTGGAAAGGGGATCCTGAATGAGATCAAACCGGATCTGCCGGATGACGGAGTGCATATCGTCTATTTCAGGATCCAGCATATTCGAAGTTTTGGTCCTTTCCTTTTAGAAGAATCGAGGTTCTGTCATGGATCCATCCCGACCGTTCCCACTGCTTGAGGGGGGCTTCTCGATCGTAAAACAGAAATA
>CAZRGJ010000407.1:0-3211 GCA_964599445.1 uncultured Planctomycetaceae bacterium
TGAAAATTGTTTTTCCCTCTGGACTCCCTTTTCAAAAACTTTTTGATGTTTTTGTTTGTGTTTGTGTTTTTAATATTCGAGGCCTTCGCCGCCCTCGATCGCAAACTCGACCGCCCACTGCCACGTGAAATGTCCCACTCGGGCTGAAATCACGTTTTCCCCAGCCTGAAGCGCGATCTCTACGCTGTCTCTCGCCTGTCGGTGACGCGGAGAAACACAATTTTCGTAGACCTTCTTGCCGTTGACGTAGATCGTAGGATACGCCATCGTGCTGAAACTCAGCGCGTTGACGTTCAGCTTGACCGTCTGCGCTTTCGGACTCGTGACCTTCCGAACGACGTACGCCGTCTGGAACTGCTGGCCGTTCTCGATCGAGGCGAAATCGATCGCGTTCGGGAGATCGTAGCCAGTCACGTCCGCCTGCGGATAGTAAACGATCCACGGGACCGGCTGTCCGTCCACTTTGGCCTGGAGCGGATCCTGACCGGCGAGAATGGCGTCGTCAAGCTCGGAATACGTCGCTTCCGGATCGTAGGAACTGCCGCCGTGGAACGGTTTGCCGTCGAAGAATTTCGAGACGAAGAACGGGGCGTTCAGCTTGATCGTGCGCTGGATCTCGCCGGCTTTGACCGTCAGGATCGACGTGAGTTCCTTCGAATCGCCGCTGAGCCGGATCTCGAACTCATCGCCCGGCAGGTCGCTGATGCTGTCGAGTTTCCAGCCTTTCGGACAGACGACTTCCAGTGCTTTCTTTTCCGCGCCGCGCAGATGACCGCGGATCTGCATTTTTCCGGGTTCCGTGCTGTTCAGGACGAAGAGGCTCATGCCCGGTGCATTGAAATCGGTGATCCATGCCGGGATCTGTTCGTAGATCTTTTCCGCGGCTTTTTCCTGACCGATGGCGCGCAGAATGCTCCACGCCATGACGAGGTGGCCGTCGTGATGCGGATGCACACAATCCGGCGTGAAGTGGAACGAATTGTCGTGAAGCCGTGCGTTCATGAAGAAACGCTTAATGTCGCCGCGCAGGTCGAGGATCCCGCAGTTTTTCTCATTCGCGATCTCCCGCATGATCTCGCCCATCCGGTCCATGATGCAGTTCTTGACGACGTAGGGATTTTCCGTCAGCATCGTCGGCGGACAGAGAAGGATACGCTTCGCCGGAGCGCGTTCCCGCAGCATGTCGATCAGCGTGCAGTAGTCCGCCTTCCATTTCGCGTAGCCCTCATCGGTCGGGACGATGTACGGACAGAGAACGTCGTTCATCCCAAGGAAGATCAGGAGCGTGTCGGCTCCCAGATCCAATTCGGTTTTGTAGAGGATGTGCGCCCGGTCGCCGTGAAGTTTCGCGTCGGTGTACGAGCGTCTCACGATGTCGTGCCAAGTGGCGACCGTCTGCCCGCTGCTGCCCAGCGACACGAACTCAACGTCCGTGACTCCCGCATCCGCCAGTGCTTTCCGGATCGCCGGAGCATAGCCCCAATCCAGGTTGGACTGTGCCGTGATGCTGTCGCCGACGACGACCACTCTTTCCGCAAAAACCGATGCCGTCATGAACCAGAGAACGGCAGCCGCAAGTAAAATTCGTTTCATGGAAGGTTCCTTTAATGAAAAAATGGAAGTGGGAATTTCTCGTTTCGATCAGCAGATTGCGAGAAAACCGGGACGACATTTCGCCCGATGCAGTTTATTTTAGCAGGAACTACAGGAAAATCAAGTCCTGCAGGACGAAAAAAGCGAATTTTTGAGGCGTGTGGGACTGTGGAAAAATTTTTTCGGAGATTTTTCGGTTTTTTCCCCCCTTTTATTGTCATTTTGTTGCGGCTGGCTGTTTAATTGGATAGGAAGTGTAGTTGACTCTTAAACAGAAAGGTGAAAAATGACTTCGGAAACATTTGACGGAGATCGGAACATGGAAGAGATCGGAGGAAAAATGAAGATCGAAGAAGTGAATGGGAAATGGAAGATCGAAGACTTTGGCGAGGAAGACTCTGTTTCGGAAACCGGCGGAAAACTGAAGATCGGAATGGATGAGATCATGGCCGTGGCTCCGGAACAAACGGCGGAATGTATCCCAGGAAGTATTCCGGGAACTGTTTCGTATGCCATTCCGGGAACCGTTCCGCAGAAGCGAAACCTTTGGGAAAAGTTTCTGTCCGCACTTTATCCGCTCACGATGCTTGCTGTCGCCTCGCTGGCCTTTGGGTCGCATATGGCGAGTCTTGACGCCATGAAAAAATTGCATTCTGGGACGGAGATGGCACTCTCACCGGAAGTCCAGAAGGCTTTCGAGCAGAAGATCGAGGCGGAATTTCAGGAGTATTCTGCCGAGAATCAGCGGCTGAAAGCGGAATTCGAGAATGCGCTGAATGAGATCCTCGCGCGGAATTTCACGAATGCGGAAAAGGCGATCCCGGGAGTGACGGCGAGATTTTCGAGTTTCGGTGCGTGCAATAAACTGTGTTTCAAAATGGTGAAGGACCGCATCAAGGGGACTCAGGAATTGCAGGCTGCACTTCTGGATGCGCTTCAGGCGGTCAATGGACCGTGCGGGCAGGGGATCGCCGAGGTCAATGATCTTCTGGAGTCGTTTCAGCAGAAACTGCTGGAGAACAGCAATGATTTCCGTTCTTCGGTTGCCGAAGTGCTGGAAGAGCCGCAGTTTCAGCAGATCGCGTTGAAGCTGGAGGGAACGATGGGGCAAGTTTCTGAATCTGCGGTGAAGCTGGTGAGCGCGAATGTCATGGCGGAGATCGGAGCGGCTTTGGAGCTGGTCTGCATTCGGTCGACGATCCGGGTGGTGTCGAGGATCCTTGGCAATGCGGCGGGAAAACTCATCGCGGCAGGTGGAGGAGGGGCTGCGTGTGCCGTTGCGGACGGTCCGCTTCCGATCGGCGATATTGCTGGTGCGGCTATCGCGGCAGGCGGAGCGATCTGGACTGCCTGGGATATCTACCAAGCGAAGAAGGTGATCCCGCGTGAAATGCGAAGGACACTTGAAGAATCCGTCCGAAAGTGCCGTTCTGATCTGAATGCCCGGGCATTAGAAAAGGCGAAAGAGTTTCTGGATTCTGCCGCCGGAACAAATGCGGAACTGAAAAACAAGATCCTTGCGAACGGAGATGAAAAATGAAGAATTGGAAAACCGGCCTTCTGGCATTCCTGATCTTTTGCGGACTTTCCGGGTTTGCGGACGCGAATCCGGCTGGCC
>CAZRGJ010000408.1:0-3194 GCA_964599445.1 uncultured Planctomycetaceae bacterium
ATGCGCACTCAAGAAGCCCCTCCTCCCAGGAGGGGTGGCGAGCGAAACGAGACGGGGTGGTTTGGTGAACTCTTTAGAAACCCCAAGTCTGCAAAAAAAGGACGCCGGAACCGTTCACTTTTCTTGGAAAGGGGAGATTTAAAGTACGTTCAAGAAGCCCCCCCTTTTCTTTTCGTTTCGTTTACGCTATACTGAAAGGACATTGGCCCCGGCTCCGCTTTTTTGCATTCAAGGAGTCTTTCATGAAAAAATCCCCCCTTTCCCGCCGTTCCTTTTTGAAAAAGAGTACGGCACACTCTGCATTTACGGTATTCACGGCGTTTTCTGCCAGTTCTCTCGCGTTCCCGACTCCCATTCCCGCAGCAGTTTTAGGACGGGACGGGCATCTGCCGGCAAGCGAAAAGATCGTTCTTGGCGGGATCGGGATCAACCACCGAGGAGGATACGATCTGGGATTCTTTCTGGATCAGCCGGATGTGCGTTTTGCGGCGGTCGCTGACGTCGCGCGGTCCCGCAGGATTCGGGTGAAGGCGCAGGCTGAAATGGCGCAGGGGACTTCCGATGTCGCGATGTACCGCGATTTCCGAGAACTGCTCGACCGCCCGGACCTCGATGCCGTCCTCATCGCGACGGGGGACCGATGGCATGCACACGCCTCTATTTATGCCGCGAGAGCCGGAAAGGACGTCTACAGCGAGAAACCGTGCGCCATTTCGATCGATCTGTGCCGCCGACTTGCCGAAACGATGAAACTTTACGGCACGGTCTTTCAGGGAGGGACCCAGCGTCGGAACGTCCGCAATTTCCGCCATGCGTGCGAGCTGGCGCGTACAGGAAAGCTCGGCAGGATCCACACCGTGCACGCTTCGATCTACTATCTCCAGCACACCGCGGAATGGCTCCCGGAGCAGCCTCAGCCGGATCGGGAGGAATTCGACTGGGATCTCTGGCTCGGTCCTGCTCCATGGCGTCCGTTCAACGAAGCGTACGCGGGGATCGGAAAGCACCATTGGTCCCAGTGGCGCGGTCAGTACGATTTTGATTCGGGTTTCCGCCATCTCGATTGGGGAGCGCATACCGTGGATCTCTGCCAGTGGGCACTGGGAATGGACGGTTCCACTCCGGTAAAATACTGGGCAGAGGGGGACCGGATGTTTGCGCTGTACGAAAACGGCGTCAAGCTCGTCATGCGGCCGGACGGCTGGCTCGGACTCGGAACGTGCCCGGTGCGGTTTGAAGGCTCGGAGGGCTGGGTCGAGACCGGAGACAGCGGAAAGATGCTTCTCTCGAACGACTCGCTTCAGACCGTCTACGGCGACATTGAAGGGACGAATCCGCGCGATCATGTCCGAAACTTCCTCGACTGCGTGAAGAGCCGTCAGCAGCCGACCTGCAATGCGGACGTCATTCGCTCCTCGCACATTGCGTGCCATGTGTCGGCCCTTAGCTGGTTCCTTGGCCGTGAGCTGAATTTCGATCCCAAAACCGAAACGTTCGTGAATGATTCCGAAGCGGATCGTCTCCGCATCCGCGCAAGTCGGGAACCTTGGATCCTTTAGAAAAGATCCGCCAGACCATTTCCGGTACCTTCCCGGAAAACACAAAAATACCCGGCCTTCCACACTTGGCAGACCGGGCATTTTTCGCACATTAAGCCGCACAATTCTCAAACCGGATCAGTTTTTTGCGGTCTTTCCGGAACGCTTTACGCACATAAGCCCCATGGTTCCGAGCACCAGAAGGATCCATGGGGATGGTTCAGGCACTCCGGAGCCAGGCTCTGACGGAAGAGACGGTGCACCGTAAACCGCAAAAAGTGAGTTGCCGTTCTGTCCGAGAGAAAGCAGGTCGCCGGAAATATCGAGCAGGAAATTTCCCAGAGCGGCCGTGAATTCCGAGGAAGGCGTCTCTTCCAGCTCAAGGAGCTTCACGAGATCGTATTCCGCGGCATTTTCGAGGACGAAATTCTCGGCCGTCATTTCTGCGTTGGCTTCCCAGACGATCTCATCTGCGAACAAAAGTGCCGTTTCCGTGTTCAGAAGGCTGAAATCCCAGTTCAGATCCCCGGCGATCTCCAAAGTGCCGTCGATCTGTGCGTTGACGGGAGTGAATTTCTCCACGGACTTCACGTTTACGCCGGTGCCGGTGGAGGCACTGAATCTGACCGGTGCGTTCAGCGTCAGCATCGAAGTCCCGGACGCCGAGTTTCGGATAGTTCCTGAGACCGTCCCGGCATTCACGGAAGGATTCGTTCCCGCGAGGTCCAGAACAGCTCCGTCGGCGACGGCGATGGCCTGGGAATTCGCACTTAGTGCTTTGTCCGCACCGAGTTTCAGCGTGCCGGCCGTCACGTTCGTCGGACCGTTCCACGTATTTTCTCCGGAAAGAGTGAGCGTCCCGGTCCCTGATTTGGTCAACCCGCCGTCGTTGGCCGAGCCGTCGAGATTCGGGGTAATGAGAACGTCGAATTCTTTCGTATTGAATTTCGCGCCGCCTTCCTTCACGCTGTAGACGACTTTGTCCTTTTTGAGGAGGAAACCGTACTGACCGCTGGCGGTATTCATGTCGGCGACCGCACAGATCTCTGTTCCGTTCAGGTTGAACGTCGTGCCCTGAGTACTTCCTGCCGTCATTTTGACTGCGTACATGCTCAGCGTCCCGCCGTCCAGATTGAACGTCGAGGTTCCGTCTCCGAGCCAGATGACGCCGCACGCAGGGTCGCCGTCCACCGTGTATTTTCCGGGGACCCCAAGATCGAGCGTGCCGCTTTTCAGATTGATTGTCGCCTTCGTATTCGTATTGTTCGGTGCGGTGATGATGCGGCCGTCCGCGTGCAGAGTGCCTCCGTCAATGGTGAGCGTACTGTTCGCGCCGCTCCAGGACGAGAGGACGACGCTTCCATAGGCTCCGCCAGAAGTATTCGTCACGTTCACAGTCCCCGCCTTGATGGTGAGCGAACTGACGGTATTGTTCGCCATCGTGCCGAGCTGGAAGGAATTGTTCCAGCCGTCCGCGTGGAACGTAGAGGTCTTTCCGGGTGCGTCGATGACGGCGTCCGCATTGTAGACGCGGAATTTCGTTCCATTCAGAGAGCCGGTGAGTTTAAACGTTCCGCCGGAGATGACCGTCCAGTCGCCGGAGTAGGTACTGTCTCCGGAGAGAGTCAGCGGCCCCTCTCCGGATTTGTTCATCGG
>CAZRGJ010000409.1:0-3189 GCA_964599445.1 uncultured Planctomycetaceae bacterium
CATGCCTCCAATCGAATGGGGCTTTTGACAGAAGCACGCAAACTGAGCGATGAATCCAGGATCCTGCCGCAGATGGACCGGATCATTCAGGAACTTCAGGAGGAATCTTTTTCTCAGGCAGGCAACGCCGTGCAGAAACTGATCCCGGACCTGAAAAAGATTCTGAAAAAGCTTGAATCTGAGGACCGAAGCCGTCGGATCCGAAGTGAAACAGAGCGGCTTCGTGCCCATTTGAAAGAACTGAACCAGCGGATCCGCGAACAGCAGTCTCTGGAAGGCCGAACCAGGCAGGTGCGAGACGTGAAGGAACTATCGAAAGATCAGGACGCAAACGCCCAAAAGACCGGTGAGCTTGCCCGCAAGATCTCGGACGAGCAGGATGAAAATCGGACTGGCTCCCCCCCAGGAGACGAAAGCGCAGTTCCACAGCCCAAGACAGATCCCGATTCCAGGCAGGAAAAGGAAAACCAGTATCCTGCACAATCTTCTCCTCAGGAAATGAATGCTCCGGAACCAGCTGAGTCGAAGGGGACTCCGTCTGAGGGATCCGGAAAAGCAGAAGAAAATGGGGGACCGAAAGGTTTGGAAGAACTGGAAAAGAAGGATCCTGAGAAAGATGCCGCCCCGGAAAACGAAACAGAACCGGGAGAAAAGGATCTTTCGCAGGCACTCCGCAAAGCGCAGGAACGCATGGACGCTGCCAGTAAGATGCTGGAAAGATCCCAAAGAAGCGGAGCTCTTGAAGAGCAGAGAAAAGCTCTTCAGGAACTGGATGAAGCCAAGGCGCGTCTGGAACAGATCCTGCGTCAGCTGCGTGAAGAGGAAACCAAACGCACACTGGCTCACATCGAGACGCAGCTTCAGGCACTGATCCAGAACCAGCAGGGGATCCTTGACGACACGAATCGCCTGATTCGGATCACGGAAAAGGAACGGACGCCGGAATTCAAAGACGAAACGACGCGGTTAAGCCGTCGGGAAAAGGAACTCATGCTGAAAGCGGAAAAGCTCCTTCAGATGATTCGTGAAGACGGACGCGCCCGAATGATGGCGGAAGTCCTCACGTCCACCTCGGAAGACATGCGGACCGTCACGGACCTGCTCGCCAATGGGAAGGCCGATGCTTTCACGGTCAAAATGGAAGAAGACATTCTGGCGGCACTGGAAGAAATGCTGGCGGCAGTGAAGCAGGCAGAACGCGAAATGCAGGAAGAGGAGAAAGAAGAAAACGGCGAACAGGAATCTCAGGCCGCTGAAAATGCGGAAGACCCGGCACTCATTGACCGGATCGCAGAACTGAAGATGATCCGGTCTGCACAGAGCCGGATCTGGCACAGAACACAGGAAGTCGGCAAAATGCTTTCCGAAGAGACGGTAAAAGATCCGGCACACCTGGAGATCCTCCGCAACATTTCGCTCCAGCAGGAAAAAATACGCAAGATCGTTCATGAAATGGCGGTGGAGGGAACAGAATGAGTCCTGAATTCGAAATCAAAGTCAACGTACCTTCGTTCATCCGAATGCCTGACGTTCCCCTTCCATTCTCCGGATCAGAGAGGCGGAAACACGAGCACGAGCCATTCCGGCATCTGTTTTGGCTCAGGCTCTCATTTCTGCTCTGGACCGCATTTCCTGTAGTCGGATGGGGAGAGGAAAGCAGGATTCCTTCTGCCGCCCAGCCCCAAGAGGAAAGTGCCGTCCAGCAGGAAAGTTTTCCCCAGACGAGTACAGAACCGCAGACGCCACATTCCGGGAACGGATCGATCGTTTTGCCGACGGAACAGGAATTGATTCAGCTTCAAAATGGGATCGCGAAACTCCGGGAAGGGGATTTTGAGTCCGCTCTGGAGATTTTCCGCAGTGCTGAAAATACTCCATTCCTGAATACCGCCGTTTGGAATGCCGCAATTCCAGCTGGTCAGCCGCTCCTCACGGAGATTCCCCAGACCGCCTTAAAGGCATTCCTGCCGGCTTCCGAATACTGGTTCTACCGTGCAGCGGCAGAACATCAGGTGCTTGAGAAAGAAGCGTGCCTGAAATCGCTTGCGGAGTTTCGGAATCTGGAAAAAATTTCAGAGCAAAACGCATCGATCCCCTCGGTTCCTGCGCGATTTTCCGCACTCGCACAATTAATGGAAAAGGATCTGGAAAGGCTTCAGGACAAATCGCTCGAAATGGTTTCCCGAAAAATGAAGAGCGTGGAACGAAATCTGGATTCCGGAAACGCGGGAGAGAAAGTGCAGAACACCGAAGAAGAGATCGTGAAGATGCTCGACTCGATGATCGAAGAGATGGAGCAGGAATCCAAAAATCAGAAAAAGCAGATGAGCCGGTCTCTCAAACCTGGAAAACCGTCCGAAAAAGCCAAGCCTTCCGGAGGAAAAGGACCGGGACACGTGACGCGGCGTGAGCTGAAATTTGAAAAGGAGTGGGGAACGCTCCCGGAAAAGGAACGCGAAGAGATCCTTCAGCAGCTGGGACGCGATTTTCCCCCGCACTATCGTGAAGCGATCGAGCAGTATTTTCGCCGGATCGCAGAATAATTTGAAGCTGGCTTTCCGCCCACGTACCAGTTTTCCCAATTTTCCAAACGAAAGATCCTCGGCATCCAAAGACGGAATGCGATGCCGGGTCGGCAAACCGTACTTTTTGAAGAAGGGCCGGCCCTGACGCCATTTTATTGAAGCTCCCAACCGGGCAGCCCAAAAGTCGAGAACGAAAATGAAAGATCCAAGACACCGGACAGATTTCCGATTCCCATCGGGCAGAAATTCCTATCTTCCGAGATCCATGCGGCAAACTGTCCTGCTCTCGGTGGCATTGATTTTCGGAGTCTGCCCGTACGTCCTGCCGCTCTGTGAAGGCAGAGAGATCCCGATCCTGGCGGAAACTCTTGATGGACGAACATTCTCCGGTTCCCTTTTGGAGATCGGCAGCGAAACACTTCGAATGAAAGATCCGCTGGAAATGAACGTCGGCACTCCCGTTCCCGCATCGGTTCCTCAGCCTCAACTGTCGGAAGACGCCCTTCCGTCGGAAAATGGGAAAACGTCCGTTCTTTCCGGAGAATTTCCGACCCGTTCACTTCGCGTGCTCCGATTTCGCTCCAACCTGTCGGCAGATACTGTCCGCGATGCCCCAAATACGCCGAAAAGCGATCCCAGCATATCCCTCGAATCCAAAGAAACC
>CAZRGJ010000410.1:0-3185 GCA_964599445.1 uncultured Planctomycetaceae bacterium
AATTCGAGTACTTTTATTCTTTTTCATGATTCAAACCCCGTTTCTGCCTTGGGAATGAAGTGTCAGTTTCTTCCGTGTATCGTTTGCCGGGAACGCTGCTTCCATGGCGTCATGGACGTCGGATCCCGGCACAGGTCCTGAGTTGGGTGCAGTTAAAGTTTTTGTCTTTTCGTTTCGGAAAGAACACGTTGGTCCTTGCGCGTTTCTTTCCGGATGAGTTGCTCGCCGTGAGCAGTATGCGTGCCTCCAGAGTGGTTTTTCGCTTGGGATCTCACTTTCTGCGAAGTTCACGTTTTTCGAGAATTTCCGCTTAATGCGATAGTTCCGCTTCCTGCGAATTGCCGCTTCCTGCGAAGTTCTGTTTTTTTGTGAAATTCCGCTTCCTGCGAAATCCTGGCGTTTGCGATTTTCCGCTTCCTGCGAAGTTTGCGCATCCTGCTGATCATTCCGCTTCCTGCGAATGGACATCCTGCCGGTTTTCGCTTCCTGCGAATTTGCGCTGCCTGCCGTGAAGTCTCCTGAAGTTCACCGATCCATGGTGAGCGGACACCCGAAGCGTTGGCTTGCGCAGCCCATTCCAGCGTTACGCATACTGCGTCACGTCGATCAATATCCGTAGCCGTAATCCTGGTCCACGTTGCGGATGTTTCGCGCCGTGTTGGTTCCCAGGGAGATGACGCCGCTGAGACGCTCGAACGGAGACATGACTTTTCCGATGACGTTGGAGGTCGTCGTGAAGTTGTCCTGAACGATGAACACGCGGTCGTTCGGCATGATCTGGTAGTTCGTGGCCGTCGAGGCACCGCTGGAAATGGCGGCCCAGTCGACCGGAAGACGCTGCTCGCACGCATAGTCACCCGGAGCCGGACGCGCGATCCAGATATTCTGGCTCGACAGAGAGGACATCCCGCCGATCTGGGAGATCGCATCCAGAACTGTTTCGTTGCCCGTGATCGGGATCTTGCGGACGCTGTCGCCGTTGCCGGCACCCTGCGTAATGACATAGTAGCTCTTGCTGTTGTACGCCACGACGTCCATCGAAACGATCGGAGAGTTCAGATAGTGCGACAGATGCTCTTCAATGGCAAATTTCGCTTCCATCAGCGTCATCCCAGCCACGTGGACCGTGCCATAGTAGCGAAGATTCACCGTTCCGTCAGGACCGATCTGGTACTGGCCGTTGATCGGCTGCATCGCCGCCATCTGCGCGAGCGAAACGGAAACTTCCGGCGCACGCAGAACTTGCGTCAGGTGCGTACGGATCGCTTCGCGGGCACCGTCGACCGTCATGCCTTCCACACGGAGTGCACCGTAGCTCGGGCCAAGGTCGATCGTCCCTTCCGCAGACACGACATAGTAATTGTCGATCGGCTGATCGTAAAGCGTCCCCAGAACACGCACGTAGATCACATCCAGAGTCTGGAGATAGTACGGCGGTTTCGGAACCATTTTCTGAAGCTCGATCGTCACCACGTCCGGAGGCGCGATGCGGTACGCCGGGAGAGACATCATGCTCAGCTCGCGCGGCGGTTCCATCTCTTCGGAAACTTTCTTGCCGAGCGGATCCTCGTAATGGTCAAACGGACGGCAGCCTGTGAGAAGGACGCTCACAAACAAAATCAGGCACAGTCCGCCCAAAAATGGTTTCATCTTGTTTAACTGCGACATAATTGGAACCCAATCTTCGTGTTTTATACTTGATGTGTTCGAAACGCGGCTGTTCCGGTCGTTAAATTCCCTTCAGTGCATAAAAATATTTAAACGCACACGATCGGTACAGTCGGATTATTCATCTAATCGACAAAACCATACCTGAATCTTATGTTCATTTTCTCATTCCGGCCAAAATTTTTGAAAAAATCGGAAAATTTAGCATGATCGGTACCTGATTCTTTGTGCCGTTGAAAAAAACGGAGCCTCCGCCTGATGCGTGTCGATCGGCATCATGGTTTCTACCGCAGAAAACACTGGACGCAGATCGGTGAGATGCAGAAGTGCGGTAGGACGCTGACGTGCGATGAAAAAAAATATTCAGGATGAGATCCATGAAAAGACTCAGACCGTTTTATGGTGCCGCGTTCATAGAGTCAGCATTCACGGCGCAATTGAAAATTTAGTTTTCCCTTAGTTGTTTAATCCTTAAATCCGAAATGATCATCATATTGTGCGCATTCTGTCTTTTTTTCCAAAACGTGAAAAATTTTTCAAAATGGGTCGAAAGGATAAGATAGTCATGAAGTCAATCCGTTTCCGGGGGAAATCCGTGAATCCAAATCAAACCAATCCCAGCTTCGATTTCGAGGCTTTCGAGAAGTCCAGGCACTTTCTGCATGAACTTCACTGTATCGGCAGCCTTCCGTCCCTTTTGAAGAAATTTTCAAATGCGACGGGGTGGACGCTCACGTACCATTGCGTTGACTCGATCCCGAACTTTCTGAAGACCGACAGTCCGTCGATCTCTCTTGGCCGGCCTGCAAAGGAGAACTCTTTTTCCGGCCCGCTTTCTCCGGAGATGGTGAAAGAACTGGCGGAAGAAGAGGAGGACCTCTGGCTTCCAGTCGAGATCCGGTCCGGATGCCGAAAGCTTTGGAGGCATCTTTTCCCGGAAAGCATTTCGGAAGACGCCCCCGGGACTGCGGGACTGCACGATGAAGAAATTTCCGGCGAGGGAACGGAGAGCTCTTCTTCGGATACTGATGCGTTTTCGTCGAAAATTTCCGGAAAAGAGGCAAAAGACGCCGCCGCAGGAATTTCCGCGGACGGTATGGGATCCGATCCTCAGAAAAAACGCCATGACGGCAGACGGACGGAAAGCGTTTCGTCCCAGGAAGCAGAACTTCTCGAGAAGTTTTTGGGAGAATCGAACGGCGGAATGCTTGATTTTCTGAATCATCCGATCGGTTTTCTTCACCTTTCGAGAGGCAGTTCTGGTGAAAGGAAACGGAAAGGGGACGTCAAGGATTTTCTCGGGACGTCCGGTCTCGTTTCGATGCACGACACGGGGATGAAGCTGCGTATTCCGTTTCAGGATGCCCGGCAGCTGGCGGTCTCTCTTTGCGATCTGATCGCCGAGATGCAGCTGATGCGTTTCAGTCTCTGGTTCACGGAAATGGAAATGACGGTCCATTCCTCTGTGCCGAGTCAGCTGCGGAGCCGACAGAACCGTATTTTTGCGGCCCGGTATC
>CAZRGJ010000411.1:0-3185 GCA_964599445.1 uncultured Planctomycetaceae bacterium
CCTCCGCCAGCCACGTCTGGCCCATCCCGCCTTCGCCGAGTTTCTCTTTCAGACGGTAATTTCTGAATTCCCCAAACAGGTACCCGTCACGCAGATCTTCAAACTGCTTTGCATCGTAGTTCACGTCCTCCGGCGGAAGCAGCGTCAAGATAGATTCTTCAAAATTTTGGCTCTCGCTCATTTTTTGCCCTCACATCAATCGACAAATGGAAACAGTTTGATTTTACCTGATTTTCAAAAAGATTCAAGGAGGGGCCACAAACCGCGTTCTCATTCACCGATCTTTCGTACAAAAAACCGGTCCGCAGGTCATCTGGACTCACGGACCGGTTGGAAATTGCGCAGTTTGCAGAATTCTCAGTTTTTCATGGGGGGATAGTGCAGGAACGGCGGACAATTATTCAGGAACGTCATGTCGTACTCGCCGTCGATCTCCGGAGCACGTCCGCCAATGCGAATGATCGCAATGGGCCGTCCCAGCGTTTTGGCGACCAGGAACGGATCCGCTTTCGGAGAAACGTCAAAGTATCCCTGACCTTCCTGCGTGTTCGACGCGATCGGCAAAGCCGTTTCCGGGTCCTCGATATAGATGACGCGGGTCACGAATTTTCCGCGGATCGCAGCGTAAAGGTCTTCCTTCGTCAGCTCCAGAACTACCGCATGACGCAGTTCTTCCCCGATCGGCGGGTGCGTTCGGTCCACGATCTCTACGGTCGGAAAGACTTCGATCCCAGGCATCATCGGAATATCCGTGACTCGGAAACGATACTGAGTACCAACCTGAAGCGCGTAGTACTGCGGAGCGGTCATCGGCTCCAGAAAGCGTCCATCTGCCGCCGGTGCGATACAGGTCCCTTCCGGAGCCAAAATCTGCACATGCTGGAAATGGGGACCGCCTTCCGGTGCATTCAGGATGGCGGCAGCATCACGGACTTCCTGAACTCCCGCATTCTGGGGAGCCTGATTCTGTCCCGGAAGCTGTACTGCCGGCGTTCCGTGAGGAGGAACCGCCTCTTCTACCGCAACATCAGAAATGATGGTCGCACCAAGCGGGAGCTGTGCCTGAACCCAGAAACAGGGCCCGGCTAAAACCAGCGCAGAAAAAAACAGGATCTCGATCAGGTATTTTCTTGAGTTTCTCAACGTCCACATAGTCTGAATCCCTTCATGCTTTGGAGCTGGAATGAATCACGAGAGACGCAGGAAGGCAGCGGTATCCGTTCCGCAAAGCTCTTTCATGCAGGAAAGCGGCGTTTTCGATCTGTTCGAATCATTCCGCCGCTTCACTGACTCTCTGAGAAAATTCAGGCCTGAATCATTTTAGCGGGCCGAGGTCGGATAGGTCGCACGCTTACGAGCCGGTTCCGCTTCCGGAAGAACGACCGGACCGGGGACGCCATGAACGGTTTCCGTGATCGGTTCGCCAAATTCCGGACCAGTGACGCCGGAGATGTAGTTCTGCGGCGAGGAACCGGCAACGGCTGCGGCCGCGGGAGCCGCACCAGAGATCGGATTGCCGTTTTCGTCAAAAGTCATGCCGCCTTCCGGAGCACCAAATTCCGGAGTGACCGACTTGTTGCCCATGCGGATGATCGCAAGGATCGCACCGCGGCGGTCAGCTTCCGCGATCGGATTGACGCCCGGATCAAGGCGAGTGCTGACGATGGTGTCCGGCGTACCGACGGCGAGGGCCAGTTCCTGGAATTCCGGATCGGGCAGGTAGATGACTTTCGTCACGAAGTTACCGCTGCGGACCTGCATGATGTCTTCTTCGGTGAAGTTGACTGGGATCATGCTGTGCGCAAGGAAAGCCTGCGTACGCGGTTTAGCCGGCGCGACTTCGATCGTCGGATAGAGTTCCAGTCCCGGATGTCCCGGAATGTCTGTCAGCTTCAGACGGTAAACGCCGCCCTGCGGGAAGTCCTGACGGAACGGGCAGACCATCGGTTCAGAATCAAACATACCCTGCGCAGCAACATCCCAGCGGACGTTGGCACCGGAAGGACCGACGAAAGCAAGCTGCGAAGTCTTCATCGCAGCCGGCGCAGCCGCCGCAGCTCCGCCGCCCTGTGCACCGCCCGCCATGTGCGGGGGAACGCCCATGTCCACACCGGGACCCGGACCGGCAATCCCAGCCGGATGTCCCGGCTGTGCCAAATCGTAACCGCCCTGCGTATACGGATCCAAAGTCTGCTCACGGCATCCGACCATAACGGAAAGCATAAAGAGCGAGAAAAACAACGTCAACCAGGTTCTCATTTTGTCCCCCTATCTGACTCCTTCAAATAAATTAAGCATCCTGCTTCGGCCAGGCTGTCGAATGTCTCGACACACCGTTGGTGAAAACCTGCCATCGCGCAACATTTCCAAAAATTCTCAAGGCCCAAAATTTCTCAAAAAAACGCTCTTCGGTCATTTCGCTTCTCTGTTTGTGCTGAAATAAGGCGGAAAAGCTGATTTTGCGAACTTTTTGGATGACAAAATACTCAAATTTCCGATTTTTTCTTCTTCACCTATTGGGAATTCTTCGTTTTCTGAGTATAATGTCAGTACGCAGACGTTTTTTATGGATCGTGTCGGTCTGTTTTCGGAAGCTCCGTAAACAAAATACCGCCGTTCCATACCGATGAACGTCTGTCTGTGTTTATTTTCGGAAGATTTCACTATTTTCTTTGATAAAATCGTTTAGATTGCTAAATGTGGAATAAAATATTTTTCCACACAATAAAATAGAGAAGATGAAAAAAACAGAAAACCAAATCAACCTCAAAAAAACAGCAACATGGACACCCTGCGTAGTGCACACACTATGCATCATCTTTGCATTGTGCACATTTTGGGCAATTCACGCACGGTCAGAGAATTTTTCTCCCGGCCGTACGCTTCCTCTGCACCCTGCAGAATCGAAATCCTCGACACGATCCACTTCGCTGGATGCCCAGCCCTCTGAGACTCACGTTCCGATCCGAATCGCCCCCCCGACACGCAATACAGTCCCGATACCGACCGCACCACGCTCTAATGCCGCCCCGGCGCAGACCGCACCGCGCTCAAATACGCTTCCGATGCAGACCGTACCGCGTTCCAATGTCGCCCCGATGCAGACCGCACCGCGCTCCAATGCCGCCCCAATGCAGACCACACCGCGCTCAAATACGCTTCCGATGCAGACCACACCGCGCTCA
>CAZRGJ010000412.1:0-3184 GCA_964599445.1 uncultured Planctomycetaceae bacterium
GCACCAACGAAAGGCGGATTTCCCATAATGTAATTAAGCTTGTCCTTCGGCACAACTGTTTCCCAGTCGAGCTGGAGTGCGTTTCCTTCGATGATGTTGGCGTAGGATTTGAGCGGGAGGAAGTCGAGGTCGGCGTTGATGATCTCTTCCGTTTCGCGCATCATCTGCGATTCCGCGATCCAGAGGGCGGTTTTCGCGACCGTGACGGCAAAATCGTTGATCTCGATGCCGTAGAACTGACCGATCGAGACGCAGATTGCGTCCGTGAAGTCCATGACCATATTTTCCTTGAACTTGATCCGGAGCGCCTCGTTTTCCAGCCGGCGTAGCGAAATGTACGTCTCGGTCAGGAAGTTTCCGGAACCGCACGCGGGGTCAAGAAACGTGAGTTTCGAGAGCTTCTCACGGAAAAGATCGAGTTTGGCCGCACGGTCTTTCGGCAGTTTCCGCGCCTTGACGGCCTCGAATTCCTCACGGAGTTCGTCGAGAAAGAGCGGGTCGATGACTTTGTGGATATTCTCGATCGACGTGTAGTGCATCCCTCCGCTTCTGCGCGTTTCGGGGTTCAAAGTCGATTCGAAAACGGCGCCGAAAATGGTGGGGCTGATCTGCGACCAGTCGAAATCCTCGCTCGCGTCGTGAAGAATGAGATCGACGATCTCCTGCGTGAACTGGGGTATCTCGACCTCCAAGTCGGCAAACAGCCCGCCGTTGACGTACGGAAAACCGGCGAGACGGTCGTCCAGGTACGGATCGCGGTCCTGTTCCTTCGTGTTCAGGACGCGGAAAAGATCGATCAGCGCACGGCGAATATCACGGGGAGAGAAACTCCGAATGTAGTCGTGGAACTGCAAGTGCCCGAAAATGTCGGCGTCCTCCGCGTACAGGCAGAACACGAGCCGGACGCAGAGAATGTTCAGACTGTGCAGCGATTTCTTGCTCTTCGGGTCGATGTACTGCTTGAGAATGGCATCGTAGAGCTTCCCGACCAGCTCGCCCGCCTGAATGGAGACCTCTTCCTCACGGTGAAGCAGCTCGTCCTTTTCCTCAACGAGAAAGTCAAACCGATAGTATTCCTTCCCCAGGTCCTGAAGCAGGATGCTCTCCGGCTCACCCGTCGGTTTCTCCATGTCGTAGATGAGAAATTCCTCGAAATTGCACGTGATGATCCAGCGCGGACGCAGTGAGTAAGGAAGCGCCGCCGAGTAGCGCTGCGCCTGCTGAAACGGACTCAGGAGCGTACCGTCGGACTGCCGGATGGGACTTCGGAGATTCACGCCGCGTTTTTTCTGCTCGATAAGCACGTGCGTCGAGGGGATGTGGCCGTCGATGAAACTCGTGTGGTCGAGTTTCACGCGCTCCTCAAAAGAGATGACCTTCTCCGGCTCCTGAACTCCGAGGACCTCCCGCAAAAACGCGAGCCAAAACGACTGACTGTCGCTCTTCTCGTCCCCTCTCGTCTTCCAGTCCTCCGCGAACTTCTTCGCCGCCTTCCTTCTCTCAACTCCGTTTCCCGCAAATGCCATTTTGTTTCTCCTTTAGGTGTTTCAGACGCAAACCGAGCCTGAACACGGAGTTCAGAGGTCTGGACCCGCGTTCAGGCTGGTGTTTTCAGATTCTGGTCAATTCAGAAATGAGGGAAGATCATTCCCATTCGATCGTCGCCGGCGGTTTGGGCGTCATGTCGTAGAGAACACGGTTCACGCCGTCCACTTCCGCGAGAATGCGGTTCGTGATCTTGTGCAGGACCGGCCACTCGATCTCCTCAATGGAAGCGTTCATCGCGTCGATCGTGTTCACCGCCCGCAGAACGACCGGCCACCCCATGTAGCGCGCGTTGTCCTTCACGCCCGTCGATTTAATGTCCGGGATCACCGCGAAATACTGCCAGACCTTCTGATCCAGACCCGCGTTGGCGAATTCCTCACGCATGATCGCGTCCGCCTCGCGCAGAGATTCCAGACGGTCCCGCGTGATCGCTCCGATACAGCGCACGCCAAGTCCCGGACCCGGGAACGGCTGACGGTAGACCATCTCCGCCGGAAGGCCAAGCTCGATACCGCAGGCTCGGACTTCGTCCTTGAAGAGGTACTTCAGCGGCTCGACCAACTCAAATTTCATGTCTTCCGGAAGCCCGCCGACATTGTGGTGGCTCTTCACGATCTTCGCGGTTTTCGTCCCGCTTTCCACAATGTCCGGGTAGATCGTGCCCTGACCGAGGAACTCGATTCCGTCCAGTTTGCGCGCCTCTTCCTCAAAGACGCGAATAAATTCGCCGCCGATGATCTTGCGCTTCTGTTCCGGGTCCGCCACGCCTTCGAGCTTCGTGAGGAAACGTTCCGCAACGTCGGCGTAAATGAGATTCGCGCAGAGCTGGTTCCGGAAAACCTCCACGACCATCTCGCTCTCGCCTTTGCGCATGAGTCCGTGATTCACGTGGACACAGTAGAGCTGGCTGCCGATCGCCTTCACCAGAAGCGCCGCGACGACGGAGGAATCCACACCGCCGGAGAGAGCCAGGAGGACCTTTTTGTCGCCGATCTGCTGACGAAGCAGCTCGACCTGGTCCGCGACGAAGTTCTTCATGTTCCAGTTGGCCTCGGCCTGGCAGACGTCAAAAATGAACGGCTTGAGCTGCTCGCACATTTCGGCGTCGCATTCCGGGATGGTGTCCCAGTCCTGCGCCTTCTTCCCGCGCGTGTGGTCGATGACCAGAACGGGAACTCCCAGATCGTAGACCCAATCGCCCGCCGCGATCTTGAGACCGTCCACGACGTCGTTTTTCCCGCCGTTGATGATGATCCCCTTAAGATTCGCGATCGCTTTGAGTTCGGATTCCGTGATGTCGTGAGCGTAGATCTCGCTGTAGACGCCCAGCGCACGGATCCCTCTGGCAAGACGTGAATTTTCTTCACTGCCAAGGTCAAGAATGGCAATAAGATCCTGTTTCATTTTGAAATCTCCCAAAAAAATCTGGTCTCGAATCAAGCCTGGGATCCAGTCAGACCCCAGTGCGCGTCATTTTATCATATTCCGGCTTTTTGTCAAGTTTTCCGAAAAAAACTTTTCCAAAAAAATGAAAATTTCTCCAGATTTTTCAACGCGCTTCATGAACACACTCCCCCCATTTCCGCGGAGGTTTTTGAGTGTGCGCCTACACCGCAAGCGGCCAACGGGAACGGGG
>CAZRGJ010000413.1:0-3179 GCA_964599445.1 uncultured Planctomycetaceae bacterium
GATCCCTTCCTCCGGATGGACCACCATATTTTCCGGGATCTCCGCCGAAATCTCCGTCACGACCGAGGCCTCTGCAGACTCCCGCTCCATCTGCGCTCCCGTTTCCGGAGACGAAACCGCAGTATCCCAGTCCTCGGCTCCACCAGAACTCTCTACGGCCTCCGCGGAAACACCATCCGCAGCCAAAGCCGCCTCGCCCGGAATCGGCATTTCCTGGGCGTACACCAGATCCGCCCCTCCCAGTCCTGCCGCCAAAACGGCACTCAGCATCCAGATTCGTTTCATCAAAAACCTCCTCTAAAACCAATCCTCATCTTCCGTTTCTTCCGTTAATTCACGCAAAGAATCTCCAAGCATCGCGATCTCCCAGTCCAACGGCGCGTCTCCGCGTTCTACCTGCTGGACCAGTCGGCCAAAATCGTCAAGTTCCCCTTCACCGGCATCCCAGTCAAAGTCGTCTGCCGTCTCAAAAAACTCATCTTCCGGATCGCACGCTGAAATTTCGCCATCATCCCAATGGGAGATACTCTCATCCATCAGCAGAGATCCCGGTCCCATTTTCTTGCCCGTTTCGCACCAGACTCCGGCAAGCACGACCGCCAATGCCAAAGCCGTCAAAGAAACCGCCATTCCCCAACGCCAGCGCAGCCTTCGGCCACATGGCCGGTCCTTCAGACTTTCAGGGAGATTCACTACACAAACAGGATCCGCGACCGAAACAGCCTCACCTGTTTTTGTATTTTCCGGCCTCGCGTAAACTGCAGAGTGTGCTGCCGAAAGGATCCCGCTAAACTCCGCCCACACAGGATCAACAGCAAACTCCCGTTCCAGCTCGAGCTCCAAATCACGCTCTGCTTCGGCTGAAAGTTCATTCTTGCTCACGAATTCGTCCATTTTTGCCCATCCTCCCGTCTCGAGAGTTTTGCTCCTTCCCCCAAATTCTCTCTCAGCGCAGCCAACCCGCGCCGCGCATGGCTCAAAACCGTATTCAGCGGCATTCCAAGGATCCCGGCGATCTCCGAAAAGGAAAGCTGACTGAAGTACCTCAGCGAAAGCACATCCTGCTGCCCCCTGCTCAATCGCGCCATCACCCGATGCATTTGGGCAATTTCCTCTGCCGTCTCCAAACTTTCATCTGGTCCTGGTTCTCCCGTTTCACGTTCCCAGACCGACCACACTTCCTCTTCGCAGAGCACTTCCTGCTTTCGGCGATAGTGGTCCTTCAGACTCCGTGACGCGATCTGAAAAAGAAACGCTTTCGCCGCTCCGCGTTCTTCGTATCGGTCCCGGCTCTCCCACGCTTTCATGAACGTCTCCTGCGTCAGATCATCCGCAAGATGCAGATCCCTCGTTAAAGCGTACAGGTAGCCGTGAATGATCCGATGGTGCTCATCAAACCATTCCGCTCCGAAAAACTCAAAATGTTCCGAGTATCCATCCATGAAAGTAAAACGCGCGGCCCCCCAAAATTATTGCAGAAAAAAACGGCAAACGCACCAACGCCGCCGTTTTTTTCAAAAAATTCACTCACCGGACCTCACGACTCCGGAAACAGGATCTACTGAAGCATTCTCTTCAGAAGGATCACGTTCTCCGCATTGTGGTTCTTCCCGCGCTCAAATCCCACCGGAATCGACCGGTCGATCAGATAGAAGGCACGGTATCGGCGTACTTCACCCGTCTGCTCTCCAAGCTCCACTGGCCCATTTCCGTCCGTCACGATATTCTCGTTCCCGTCCACTTCAAAGAACCCCATCGTCACCCAGACAGCAAACACATTGGATCGCGTCGTCGTCAGGTTCCCAAGCCGGTAGGCGTCCTTCAGGCGGAAGAATGGATGATTCGCTTCACTCGTCCCGGCATCCGCAGATGCGGCAGTCCCCTGGAAGAGCGAGAAATCGCGCAAAACTGAACTTTCCGGAGCTTGGGCGATCGAACGGAACGGCGTATTGTTCCGCGCGTTCTGGAAATTCGTCCAGACCGAGGAGATCTCCGTCGCATTCAGATTCAGCAGTGCCGCAAGCACATTCTGATCGTAGATCGTGTTCACGTTGATCCGCCCCGGCTCACGGTACATGCTGTAGTACGCAAACGGCAAACTATCCACCGTCCCCGCACCGCCGGCATTCTGAAGATTCGCACGGTTCAGGACCATCGGAGTGACCGTCTGCGGTGAAGGAACACGTACACAGCCGAGGATCTTCCGATTATTTCCGTCGAAATCCGGAAGGTATCCGTACCGTTTCAGCCCCGCTTCACCTCCTGTTTCACCAAATTCCACCTTGCGCAGGAGTTCCGAACTCCGACAGAACGTCACGTTCATCAGCTCAAGCGGACTGACCGGAGGACGATTCACCCAGCCAAGCCACGGAACCGACTCGCTCATCGTCACGCCCGTACCGAAATTCTGATCGATCCGTTTCGAATATCCGCCGGTACCGGAATTTCCATTCCCGCTCGACGTTTTATTGTGCGACTGCTTCCAGATGTTGTGCGCTCCGGACTCCGAAACCGTCTTGCCGCGTTTATGCGTCACGATCTCACCGGAAGTAAGCGTTCCCTGGAATTCACTGTCTTTCTTGCTCGTACGCGCATTGATGATCTCAAGATCCACCGAGATCGAGTCGATCGTCACGTACGGATTCGTGCTGGCATCATGATCCCGATTCGGATTCGCAAGACGCTGAAGGTGGATGACCCGCCCTTCCTGTGGACGCAGACCGCGGTCATTATCCAACGGTTCATCCAACGGCGCGTTCAACTGAAGCGTCGTGCGGCTGAATGCCGGGTAGTTCGCATTCCGGTCTTCCGTAAGACTCATGCGGGCATCTCCGTCATCCGAGATCTCCAGCATATGCTGTCCAATGTAAGCGGCACCGTCGACCTTCTTCGACGTCATGTCGATCGTTCGCTCATGATCTGCCGTCGAGATCTCCGAAACGGCCGTTTCGCCAGGATCGGCAAAACTCAGGACCGTCGTGCCTTCCGGACCCACCAGAACGTACTCTCCGCCGGCAAGCGACACGGAACTCCCGCCTTTCGCGGCATGATTCGCGGCAGAACCATCGGTCGAATTCGCCCCCGGCGCAAAATTGATCACGCGCTCCACTTTCGTGGAATCCCAGTTCGGATCCGTTTCATCCCGGGAATCGGAATCCTCTCCCACGGAAGCATCCATG
>CAZRGJ010000414.1:0-3169 GCA_964599445.1 uncultured Planctomycetaceae bacterium
CCTTTGATATACCGGCTGATCACGTCATTCGGGGCGCCATCGTCGATGAGTTCTCCCTTTTTCAGGAGGATGGCGCGGGAACAGAGCTGGCGGACGGCGGCCATGTTGTGTGAGACGAAAAGGACGGTACGTCCCGCATTCGCCACGTCTTTCATCTTGCCGAGGCATTTTTTCTGAAATTGCGAGTCGCCGACCGAGAGGACTTCGTCCACGATCAGAATATCCGGGTCCAGATGTGCCGCAACTGCGAAACCCAGCCGGGCGGCCATGCCGGAAGAGTAGCGTTTGACCGGGGTGTCGAGGAAGGCTTCCACGCCGGAGAAATCGACGATCGAGTCGAAATTCCGGTCGATCTCCTTTCGGGACATGCCGAGGATCGCGCCGTTGAGGTAAATATTTTCCCGTCCCGTCAGGTCGCCGTGGAAACCCGCGCCGACTTCGATCAGTGCGCGAAGGTGTCCGTTGACTTTCATGAAACCGCGATTCGGAGCGATGATTTGGGAAAGAACTTTCAGAAGTGTGCTTTTCCCTGCACCATTATGTCCGATGATCCCGAGACGTTCCCCTTCTTCTACCTTGAAATCGATGTCGGAAAGTGCCCAGAAATCCTTTTTCGAAAGTTCATCCCGACGCGGACCCAATCCGGCAAGTCCCTTCAGCAATGCGGGGATCGCATCGCGCAGAGAATCGTGAAACTCGCCGCGATGAAATTTTTTCCAAACATGATTTAATTCAAGTGCGATCGCCATTTTTTTCCCTGACCCGCCAAAATTCTGTAAATATGCTTTTTCTTCTTATCGACACTTTCCGAAAAGAACTTAAACTCGCCTTAACTCATTCAGTCTTTCCTTTGGGTGAGTGTCAGAATCCAGTGACGTGGAAGGGGGGCGTGCTTTTTTTGCGGACTTGAGGTTTCCGGAGCGTTCATTGTCCGTTCCGTTTAGACCATCAGGGAGGATGGACTCCTGGAAAAAGAAAAGACCCGCCGGGAGATGACGGGTCGGGGCTTCTCTTTGCCGGTGAGGTCATGCGGCGGTGTCGAGGGCGCGAAGTCCTTCGTTCAGCGCGTCGAGAATGTCGTCGATATGTTCCAGGCCGATCGAAAGCCGGATCATCTCCGGAGCGATGCCTGCCTGCCGGAGTGCGTCGTCCGGAAGCTGGGAATGTGTTGTGCTTGCCGGGTGGATGATGAGACTTTTCGCGTCGCCGACATTGGCCAGGTTGCTTAAAAGCGGGTTGTGGTCCACCACCTGTGTGGCTTTCGTGCTACTGCCGTGAACTCAAAAAACGACCATGCCTCCCGCTCCGTTTGAAAGGTACTTTTGCGAAAGTCTGAATGCCGGGTCGCCTTCGAGTCCCGGGTAGCGGACCCACTTCACGGCCGGGTGGGCACTTAAGAATTTCGCGGTCTTCAGCGCATTTTGACTGTGCCGTTCCATGCGAAGCGGAAGTGTTTCGACCCCCTGCAGGAACTGCCATGCAGAGTCGGGAGAGAGGGTCGGCCCCTGGTTTCGCAGGCCTACGATACGCAGTCGAAGGGCGAACGCAATCGGGTTCAGGTCCCCTAGATCATGAGCAAAACGCAATCCATGGTATCCGCGGTCCGGTTCGTTGAAGAGGCGGAATTTCGGATCCGTCCAGTCAAAATTCCCCGCATCTGTCACGATGCCGCCGATTCCCGTTCCGTGTCCGCCGATCCATTTCGACATGGAGTGGATGACCACATTGGCACCGTAGTCGATTGGCCGAAGGAGCGTCGGAGGCGTAAATGTGGCGTCGACGATCAGTGGAATATGGTACTTTTGCGCAAGGTTCGCGTAGCCTTCCAGATCCGCTGCGTCGAGCGATGGATTCCCGATCGTTTCCACAAAAAGTGCCCGGGTCCGTTCCGTGATCAGCTCTTCCATTTTCTGAAAATCGTTGACTGGCGCGAATTTCGTCACGATCCCCTGCTGCGGAAGGATCGCATCGAATTGCGTGAACGTTCCGCCGTACAGACTGCTTGAGGAGACCAGTTCGTCTCCCTGCTGGAGGATGTTCGTCACCGCAAAATAAATCGCGGCCGTTCCGCTGGAAAACGTCACGGAGGCTGCCCCGCCTTCGAGAGCTGCGATCCGCTTCTCAAGTACGTCGTTCGTCGGATTCATCAGACGCGCATAGATATTTCCCATCTCCTTCAGCGCGAAAAGATCCGCTCCGTGCTGAGAGTCTCTGAAATTAAACGCGGTCGTCCGATACACAGGGACGGCTCGCGACATCGTAGCGGGGTCTGGTGTCTGACCCGCGTGGATCGCAAGCGTTTCCGGATGCGGTTTTTTGACGCTCATGTTTTTGTCTCCTTCTCTACTTGAATGGTAGTGTATATTATACCAAACTCCAATTTTCTGTCAAGGGGAGGGCGGAGGTTAAATTTCAATTTGTGTTTCGTTTGAATATGCGGTCATTCTGCAAAAATAGTCATTTGTTGTGTGTTGTTTGTGTTTTTTTAAGTGCAATTGTCAAGAATTTGTTTGACAGGTTTCAGATTTTTTTCAAGATTTTCAAGCTGTTTGCCGAAATTATCAAAACGGGTACTGACACTACTGAGACCGTTCCCGGTATTGTCAATGGTTTGGATTTCAATTTGAGCAACGTTTTCACTCATTGGAGGCTCCTATGATCGAGTACAAGGATATTTATATCCGTCCATTGGATTCAAAAAAAACCGTATTCGTCCTGTTTAGGTGGTTGCTGTGTCTTTGTTCCTGCATTTTTGATTTTTCTCTTTTTTGTATGGGCCGGTGACGGCTTTCGCTGGCCATTTTTTGAGTCTTCCATAAATCTCCTGATTCATGGTGCTTTTGTTCCGAACAATACGACCTCATCTCCGATGACATGGAAGACGATCTTGATGATCTCTTTCTGTTTGGCGTTACCCTTTGGTTTCCTTGGTTGGAAATGGGCCTATCGCGGCGGTATTGACAAACCGTTGACTCCCGCTGAAAAGGCTTTCGCGGATGAGATCGCCCGTCAAGTCGAAACTGAAATTCTGAACGGAACATTCACGGAACCTCAATTCGTGCAAGTTGTTCAAAAACAAATGTCTCAATGGGAATATGACATCCGGAAACTTTATTATGGCAACCTCGAAAAACACCGAATTTCCCAACGCGATGATACAAAAATTCCA
>CAZRGJ010000415.1:0-3161 GCA_964599445.1 uncultured Planctomycetaceae bacterium
CCTCGGAAAACTTCGGCGTGAAATTCCCGTCTTTACGGTCTTTGACGGGATCCCGTCCCCCGAAGAACGGTACAAAGCCGCGCAGGAAGCCGCAAAAGCACAGCGCCGCACCATGTTCTGAGATTCGAGCATTCCGAAAATGTTTCCTTGCTGCGGTATTTCGGAATGCATTTCCAACGGCAGAGAATCTTCAAAAGCCCCGTCAGTTTCTTATGGACCGACGGGGTGCTCTGTTTTTATGCTTCCAGGTCGGCTGCTCCTCAAACGTTCAGGCAGACCAAAACAACTACACGATACGAAATGGAAAGGCCAGGATCTCCTCCAGACTCTGTACTCCCAGTGCCAACATGATGAGCCGATCGAGTCCCACAGCCGTTCCTGCACATGGAGGCAAACCGTGGTCCATTGCAGCAAGAAGACGGCTCTCTTCCGGCAGGCACTCTTTCCCGTCAAGACGGCGCAGTACGTTCGTTTCGGCATTTCGACGGCGCAGTTCCTCCGGATCGCAAAGCTCATGGTATCCGTTCGCCAATTCGATCCCATCCACATAAAGCTCAAATCGTTCCGCCACATCCCCCCGCGAAACTGCCAGTGCCGCCTGTGAGGCAGGATAGTCAAAGAGGATCACCGGCGTCTCATTTCCAAGCCGAGCCTGGATCCTTTCTCCAAGCAGGAAGTCGAGCCAGTCATCCCGATTCGCCTCCTCCGAAAGATCAAATCCTTCCGGGATCACCATATTCTCCCGTTTCGCGCAGTCTGCCATCTCTTCGATCGAAGCCCGCAGCGGATCCAGACCAAGAAATGTCTTAAAGGCCTCAGAATATGTCATCCGCCGAGCCGGACCTCTCCCCAGGATCTCCTGCTGAAATTCATCCAGAAGTCCCATTCCCCCCTCAAGATCATCTCCCGGACGATAGAATTCAAGCATCGTAAATTCCGGATTATGGAGCGTTCCGCACTCATCGCGCCGAAAGACTTTTCCGATCTGAAAAATCGGCACCTGCCAGGACGCCAGAAGGCGCTTCATCGCAAATTCCGGCGAAGTCTGCAGAAAGAAACGTTTCCCTCCTTCAGTCAGCGACATAGGGTCCAAATACCGATCCACGACCGTGTCGGTACTCAGGATCGGGGTCTCCACTTCAAGAAAACCGCGTTCTTCAAAAAATTTCCGGATGCGTTTCGTGATCTCAGACCGGGCACGCATCGTCTTGAGAGAGGCAGAAGGAGAAAAATCCGATTTTCTCTCCGAAACAGAAGGAGGAAAACAGGGATCCATCGAAAAGGAATTGAAATCAGCCATCCTGAATTTTGACGAACTTCAAAAAAGGAAAGAACTTTCATCCGGAGAAATGGTCCCCGGAACATAAACTCATACTTCGTCCCGGCACATCTGTGCCATGACGAGCGCACACGTCCGCGCATCTTCCAGTGCATCATGGTGCTGGAACGAGATCTGGAAATAATCCGCCACCGTATTCAAACGGTAATTCGGCAAAATGGTCCCCGCACATTCAGGAAACCATTTTTTTGCAGTTCGGCACGAACATTTCCACGGGTTTGAGATCTGCGGCAAATGAAAATGTTCCAGGCACGCAGAAAGGACCCCCCGGTCAAACGGCGCATTATGCGCCACGAGCGTTCTGCCGCCAATGAAATCCCGGATCTGCTCCCAGTATGCATCGAAAGTCTCAAATCCGCGCACATCAGCCGGCGTGATCCCGTGAATATCGATAAAATCCGGACGAAACCAAAGTTTTGGCGGCCGGATCAGCGTATGGAATTCTTCCGTCAGCACACCGTCTACACAGCGGGCCATACCGATACTGCATGCACTGTTTCGCTGAAAATTCGCCGTTTCAAAATCGATCGCCACAAAATCCATGCTTCACCATATCCATACGAGTCGGCCTTCCTGATTTCACGGGGGAAAGGAAAGGCCGACCCGCCCAAAACACTTTACTCAGGCAGTCCGATCAGAACCAGGCGCAGGTAAAGCCGCCGTCAACGTTGATGCACGCACCGGTGATGAATTTCCCGCCGTTCTTCGAAAGCATCAGAAGTGCCGCACCGATGAGTTCATCCGGTTCCCCGTAGCGGCGCATCGGAGTGTGGTTCATGATGTTCGCGACACGCTGTTCATCCAGAAGTTTGCGATTCTGTTCTGCCGGGAAGAATCCGGGGCAGATCGTATTGCAGCGCACCCCCTGAAGCGCGAGATCCTGCGCGATATTGTTGCTGAGATTCAGCACGCCGGCCTTGCTAGCAGCATATCCGAAAACGCGGGAAAGCGGAAGGATGGAATTGACGCTTCCAAAATTGAGGATCGACCCGCCGCCGTTCTCCGCCATATGCTTGCCGAAGATCTGGCACGTGTTGAACGTGCCCTTCAGGTTGATGTCCATGATGAAATCCCATTTTTCTTCGGGATAGTCAAGGAAATTGGTCCCAAAATTCACGCCGGCAGCGTTCACCAGGCAATCCACTTTTCCGTTAATGGCCGCAGCAACATTCAGCGCAGCCGTGACGGAATCACGGTCCGTTACGTTGATGAGGGTCCAGGAAGCTTTTCCGCCAAGCTCACTGAGCTGGGCACACCGCTGTACGCAGAGCTCCTCATTCACGTCTGCGATCACGACATGCGCACCGGCCTGGGCTAATCCGCGGGCCACTGCGCCGCCAAGTTCTCCCGCACCGCCGATGACGACAGCGACCTGACCATCAAAACCGAACAAACTCTGAAGATATTCAGGAGTAGGCATCAAATTCTCCTTTTTATGCTAATTAAAAAAACAGGATGGATGCGGCAGAAAATGTTCAGAAATGAATCTTTCCGCCGCGTGCAAAACATACTCAGGCGATCGGAAACGTCAAACAGACATTCCGAAGTACTGCACAAGACGATGGTACATTCGATAGTAATCCAGCGTCTCGAACATTTCAGAATATCGCCCGATACCGCGGATCACCAACGGGTTCGGATCCATTCCGCTGCTTGTACGGAAACGGATATGGAGCGTCCCGGTCCAAATGATCCGTTCCCACAAGCTGCGGGTCAGCGTGACCTGCACGATATCCGTCACGCGGATCGACTGCTGCTGCTGGAAGATCACGCCGGTCGTGTACTTAAAAAGGCAGTCATTCAGCATGTAGTGCGTGAACTT
>CAZRGJ010000416.1:0-3158 GCA_964599445.1 uncultured Planctomycetaceae bacterium
ATGTGCAATACTATACCACAAAAGAAAAAATCGTCAAGGGGGGCTAAGACAATTTTTTAAATTTTTTCCAAAAAAAGTAAAATTCTTTGGAAAAACCCTGAAACTGGCGCGGTTTCTGGAGTATGGGAACGTAGGATCCAGTATTTGGTCTCAATATTTTGGCTCCTTTTCGCCGGCCGCGATCCCATATTTCCAGAACTTTTCTTTTAGCCCATTTCTAATTTGCTGTGGCTCCTTCCTTTTTTGCCTTTCGGAGGATCAGCGTCACGGGCGTGCCGCGTTCTGGGAGCGTTTTTTCATTGGCGACGTAAACCAGAGCCTCATTCGAGCTGGAACTTGCCTGCGGGACGTCCAGAATGCAGCTTGGGAAGTTGGAGACTCCAAAAAATTCCCCTTCCATTTCGGCCGCATATCGACGATTGCCTTCGCCGTCTTCGTAAAAAAGACTTCCGGCAAAGACCCATGGGACCCGCATGGGATTTCCTTCGGAATCCGCGACCAGATCCTGTCCGCGCATTTCAACCGTTTCTCCGCCTTCATTCTTCCATCGAACGAGGATCTCGATCTCTTCTCCTGTCGGCGGAATGAACTCCGGCTGGAATTGGACGGGTTTTCCCGGTTCTGCTCCAAGAGCAAGCAGTGCCGTGTGGATGAAATGTCCCGGCACATCCGCGCAGAGAACGGATTCATGGCATTTCGTTCCGTTGAACATCAGCATCGTCGCGGGCTTTCCCGTTTCGTCTTCGTAAGGGAACGTCCGGATGCCGCCGGTTCCCTGACAGAGGAAGAATTCCAGCATCGCTCTCTTCTGGCAGACCCACCCCTGAAGGACGACGTTTTCCCGTTTTTTGTCGACCCAGATCGGTTTTTCCGGGTGGAAGCGCACCAGTTCCGAGGGGGCTTCAAAAATTGGTTCGTCCAGCTTCAATGGGGCGAACATGTACTCCTCGTCCTCGATGTATTTGTCCAGTTCTTCCTGGGAAACCTGACCTTCCGCGTCTCCGAGATCGAAATCCTCCCCTTCTCCAAACGTAAATTCTTCGTCCTCATCGAAGGAAAATTCATTCTCCCCGTTTTCTTCTTCCGGCTCGGGCGTAGAGGCTTCCATCGTGTGGGCGTCTTGGGAAGACGGAGTGCCATCGGCCGCGGCGGCAGTGCCTTTCGGTACGGCGGTAGAGTCTTTCTGTGCGGCGGTTGAGTCTGCCGGTGCGGCGGTTGGGTGGACGGCGGTTTCGATCGCAGACGGTTCAGGTACTGCCTTTTCATTGCCGCAGCCTGTCGTGAAACAGAGAAACAGAACGGCAGAAAAAAGTGCTGCGGTACCGCACAACGGGAAACTGTTTCGCGCGGTCGGGCAGTCCGTATTGGGGAGGTCTGTTTCCCGAGGGCAATTTCCGCATCGTCTCTCTGTTTCGATCCGCAGGATTTCAGGGGAAGGTTCTTCGATCCGCAGGGTTTCGGAGAAGGTTTCTTTGGTCCGCAGGACTTTGGGGAACGTTTTCCATTCGCTCATGAAAGAGCCGAAGGTACTCTTCTGGATCTGTATCAGAATGCGGGAAATGGAACACCGGAACGCCCAAAAACATTTTTTTCGGAATAAAATCTGGTTTTTCATCAAAAATCTCCTGAAATTGCCCTCTACCTGGTTTTCATTTTATGATATACTGAAACGCAGAAAAATGGAATGGGGAATCCCGAAAAAGATGACGTTTTTTTCCAAAAAGGAGTTTTTTATGCCGTACATTTCACCGGATCTGCTTTTTCAGACTCGCTCTGGCGTTACGCCGCACGTTTTGTGGGGAGTGCCGTGGAGCGAAACGTTCTTCGGTGAGGCATTTCTTGAACAGAAAGAAACTTTGCGGAAAACGATCTACGCACTTTTTCAGCTCGCGGCTTTGGAAAACTCGGCAGATCCCTCTTCATGGCGGGATGGATTTTCGCAAACGCTGGCTCCTTTTCTGGAGGCGGACCTGCTTCGTGAGGCTCTGAATTTCTCCATGCGTCCGGAAATACGTCTTCCCGGAGCGTTTCCCATTCTGGCGGCGGCACGTTCCCTGGGGGGGCTTGTGTCCAGCGGGATCTTCAGTTTTTCAGAGACTGACCTGCTTTTTGAGGAACTGGAACAGTTGACCCAGGATGCGTCTGCGCTGAGCGTGGAAGAGGAACCTCTCTGTGTGCTTCTGCTTGCCGGTGAACTTTCTCTTACGCTCGTATACCAGCTTCATTTTGGGAAAGTATTTTCGCGTGTTTCGGAGCCGGCGTGCAGCGATGCTTCCACCTGCGATCCGGGGACGGTAAAGGGGCGGACGGTAAAGGGACGCGGCAGTTCCAAAAATGCAGACACAAAACGGTTTCAGAGAGAGAAAAAACTGCGCAGGCAGGCGAAACAGGTACTTTCGGAGTCTCTGGATCTTCTTTTGGATGGGGCCGGAATGCCTCGGGCGGACCTTCTTCCATGCTTCCGGATCCTCGCGGCGTCTTGGGTCCGGTCCCGATGGCTGGATCTTGCGCTTCAGGAGGATGAAAAAAAGGCCGGGATCGGCTTGGCAGAAAAAGGAATGCCGGAAATGGTCTTCGATGAAGATGCACTCTCCAACTTTGAGTGGATGGTCCGCCAGCTGATTTACCTGACCCGCCCGGACGGCTCTCTTGTCTTCAGCCGGAGTGAAGAAAAAAATGCGTTTTGGTGCCCGGAACTGTTCATTGCGGCACTGCGTCTCGATTCGGATCGGGCTGACAAAAAACTGGCGGTCGCCGTCTTGCCGGACCTGAAGATCAAAGATTCCGATCGGCAGGAAAAAGAACTTCCCGAACCGTCGGTCATTTCTCCGTGGGGGAAAACGGCCGTTTTGCAGAAAAACTGGCGTACACGCACGAGTGCCGTCGTTTCGTGGGGAGAAACGATGCCGCGTTTGGAGGTTTTGAATCGGAAATTGCCAATGCTCTCCGGAAATTGGGGATTCCGCGGTTCGTGGAACGGCAGGGAACTGCGTCCGGTCGGGGAATGGACGCAGCTTTTTTGGCATTCGACCGAGCGTGCGGATTATCTTGAACTGGAGCTGGAGCTTTCGGCGAATTTTACGCTTCAGCGGCAGATCCTGCTCGCAAAGCAAGAGAATTTCATGCTTTTCGGCGATGCTCTTTCCCGGGACGGTTTT
>CAZRGJ010000417.1:0-3150 GCA_964599445.1 uncultured Planctomycetaceae bacterium
GTCTCGAGCCGGGGATCTGGCGACATTTTCGAAGACGTTCCGCTTTCGGTCGCGGATCTGGAAGCAAATCTGGCAAAATTATATGAGGAAACCGCAATGGAAAAGCACTCTTCGGATACAGAAATTTGTTTGGGAGAGGCACGGTCTCTTTCCCTTCCGGAACCCGGAAAACGGCTTCAGTCGATGATGCTTGAAGCGGGATTCGTCCGCCAAAATATGGACACCTGCCGAATGCAGGCGGCTGCGGACAGGATCGCACGCGAAAAGAAAAATTCCCGAAATCAGAACGTCGTTTCAGATACGCACATGCGGGCGTTTGATGAGGCTCTGGATCGGAATTTTGAGCACTGCGAACAGCTTCTGGACCAGCTTTCCCAGCCGGTGTCCCAGACATCCTCCAGAACTGCGGATCAGGGATCGGAAACTTTGGTCTCTCTGGATGCGAACTTGACCTCAACCGTCGCGATCCCGACGATCCCGGCCAGAGTCGCCATTCCCAGACAGCGTGAAAATACGGCACTCAATAAACTGCTGCGGAAACAGGAACGAACGTCATGCGGCATCGGGTATGTCCCGGAAGCTGAAAATGCCGAACAGGATCCTGAAAACTCCCCAACGGCAGAAAGCCGCCCGAGACGCCGTCGTCCCCAGTCCCGCCGACGCACGAGAAGACCGGTTTCTTTGGAAACTTTCTCCAGCGCAGACCTGCCGAGTGAAGCGGCAACGCACACTGAGCCGACTGCGGAGAGCCGGGAAACAGCAAAAACGCTGGGGTTCTGGGGAAAATGTCTCTTTGGGACGGAGATCGCATTGGGAGTCCTTCTGGGAGTCGGAGTGGTCGCGGTACTGATGAACGTCCAGAATCCGCTTGAAAAACGGGTCTTCCATGCGTTCCAGAAAGCAGTGCCTGCGTCACTGACGTGCGAGAGCGTGGAAAACGACCTCATGAAAACGGAACTGACGCTTGGTCCGCTGACGATGAAAGCATCCAATGATGAAGATGCCCGGTTTGATTTTTCGGTTCAGCAGACGCATCTCGCACTGGATCCCATTTCGCGCATCAGCCGGGATCTGCGGCTTCGGTCTGCGTCGATGCATGGTGTGGAATTTCCGAACATCGGTACGCTCGCACTTCAGGAAACATGGCGTCCGGAATCGATCGCACCTGTCTTCGCCCCGGAGATCCGAAAGGTCCTTGCGGACAAAACACACTCCCTGGAATCTCTCCGTTACCTGGAAGAAGTGAAGTCGTTCCGTACGCCGGAGTACCAGCGGATCTCTGCGGAAGTGACGCGCATCAACACGGAAATGGAGAACTGCCAGAACGAGCTGATGAAAGAGCTGAAGCTGGAAAAATGGGATCCGGCCGTCCTTAAATCAAAAGATGCGAAACGTCCGGAAGTCGTCTCGATCCTGGAAAAGATCGGCACGCTGCGCGGGGAAGCCATCACGATCCAGACACAATGGATGGAGCTGAACCAGTCGGTAGCCGGCGATCTTGCTGAGATGCAGGAAAAGATCGCGCTGGACGGAGAGGCATTCTCTGCGATCCTACACTACCCGATTTTAACGGAAGAGATGCTGGCGAATTACCTTTTCCAGTCCGACATTCGGAAACGTCTTGCCGAAACGCTGGACTGGGGCAAAGCCGTGAGCCGAATGGCAGAAATGGGGATCCTCGCAGAAAACAGATCGCAGGCAAAATCACTTCTGAGCGACGGAACGATCGAACTGTTCGGCCAGACGTTCTCCTTTGAATCGGACTGGGAGACCGGCATCGAACCCGAATGCGAGTACTCCTACCGGGGAAATCTCCGTTTCCATTCCGAAGTCCTTCCGGATGAACTGACCCGCGACGCCTTCGTGACGCTGGCGTGCCGTCAGAAAGCGAATTCCAGGCTTCAGACCATCACGGCACGGATCCCGCTGGTGAATGATGCGTTCATCTGGGGAGACTACACGTCGCTGCCGGTCTACGCTCAGGCTCACGATACGTCGGTGGTCATTGCGCTGACGGTTTTTGGCGAAGAAATTCGCGGAAAGATCTCGCTCGAGATGAATCAGGTCTCCTTTGACGCACCGGAAAAGGAAGCGGAAAATGCGCAGGTCGTCTACCGTCAGTACGCGGGAAAAGAATTCCCCTCCATGCAGATCTCTGCCGAGATCTCCGGAACGGTCCATGCGCCCGAAGTGACCTGTTCCAGTACTGCTGCGGCGGAAATGCTGCCGTTCTGGACTGCGGCCCTTCACGATATGCACGAGAACATTCGTGCAGAAATGATCGCCTCGGTCTACGAGAGACTCAAGAATGCCGAGACGGCGTTCAACGGCTCGCTGGAACCATTTTATCGCGAGATCATTCTCTGCGCAGAAAAAACGGACCTCTTCAAAGACTGCCCGATGCTGCGCGGAAAGATCAAGGCGAAACCGCGCGGATCCGCAGTGGAAATCGTGCCGATGAACCTCGCGCATCTGAATGTTGACCAGCGTGATTTCGAAAACAGCATCCCGACCTACGATCCGAACATGGGCATGCTTCCGGCGGAACAGGCGGAACCGGTAGGAAACTTTGCCGGAACTCCAATGGAAGACGGCTCGGTCCGAAAGTCCATCCCCGTCAAAAAAGTCGCGAAGATCGAGCCGCTGACGCTGGATAACGTCGCTGGAGTTTCGCAGAATGTGTCCGAGATCGCCTCTCCGACCGAGATCCCGCCGATCCCGATGACCCGTCCAGCCGCCCCGGCAGAGACGGTCCAGGAAAATGAAACGGCAGCTCCGCAGAAACCGGAACTCCCGAACCTCGCAGACCCGGTCCTCTACTCGAAACCCAAAGCAGCAGAGGAAACGCCGCTCGTGCCGATGGATGTGCCGCAGAGCCGAAAACGCTCCACTCCGCTTCCGATGATGCAGTCCGCCAGCAATCTGGGGTCCTGAAGATCCGGGTTCCTGAAAAAAAGGACTCATTTTGAAAGATGCTCGCCGGTTTTTGCTGCAGAGACCGCAGAAAAGGCTCGGAAACTCACGGAAAAGGCAAAACGCGCCTGACGCGAATTCCACGGAAGACACGAAAAACTCAAAAGGATCTTAAAATCACTTTGAGAATTTCGTGTCTTTCGTCTATTTCGTGTTAAAAAAATCGTTTCCGTGCAT
>CAZRGJ010000418.1:0-3136 GCA_964599445.1 uncultured Planctomycetaceae bacterium
AACAAAAAGTCAAGAATTTTTCTGTGAAAAAATTAAAAATTTCAGAAAATTTCGGCTGTTTCTTTCTTTTTTTCTATCTGGATCCTACAGAATCTGTTTAATCCTCAATCTTTCATTTGAAAAATGTTTTTTTCAACAGAAGAGCAAAGACGGGGGAGTCAAAAAAGAAGAAATCCGTGAATTCCCTGTTGGGGTTGAGGAAAGGGGGGCACTGTGCGGGTTCGCAAGGAAGTTGAGGCGAAGCTGGCGCCTGTTGGGGTTGAGGAAAGGGGGGCACTGTGCGGGAGGGAATGGGAGGAGAAACGGAGCGCGTCGTAGAAAGGCCATCTTTCCGGGACTTTCCGCAGGCATATGGAATGGGAAATTTTCGCTTTTTTGGAGTTTTTTCAATCTGGGACCTTGCGTATTTTCTGAATATAGTGTAAAATGGCCCATAAAGTGCCTCTCTGCCGGTATGCCGATCGGCTCGCCTTCCGGAGAGGATCTCCGATTCCCTGTACTTTGGGTGTGATGCATCCATGGCTGCGGAACATTTTAAATGAACGAAAGGCAGGTATTTCCATGAAGACGAAGTATTTTTCCATTTTTCTTTCCTTTTTTTCTCTCCTGGTTTTTTCCACAGCTGTTTTTGCTGCGGATGGACCGTATCGTATCGCAATGTACAAAGGGGGCGGCGTTTCCAGTTACTGCAAGCATGTCGTGGAAGTCGTCGCGACGGATCCGGAACTTAAGCTGGATGTCGTGAACGAGCAGCAGATCCGCGACGGAGTCCTTGACGGGTACGAGATCGTGATCCTCCCCGGCGGGTTGGCGTATAAGCAGATCGAGGCGCTTCAGCCGGAAGGAATGAAGAAGATCAAGGAGTTCATCAAATCCGGAAAGAGCTACCTCGGTATCTGTGCCGGTGCGTATGTTCCGATCAAGGAAAACTTCATGAACGCGGAGTTCAAAAGCCCGAAATGGTGGCGAGGAATGGGGAATCTGGAGATCGAGTTCTCGGAGCTTGGCCTCACGCTCGTCGGGGAAAAATACAAAGGGATCCAGGAGATCCGCTATGCGAACGGTCCGGTCATCAACGTGAACGTGGATCCGCGGAAACCGAAGTGTGAAGTTCTGGCGTGGTTCCGTACGGAATTTGCGAAAGATGGAACGGAACCCGGCCTCCAGATCAATTCTCCGGCCATTGTCCTGACGGCGTACGAAAAGGGACTCGTCGTGACGGTCAGTCCGCACCCGGAACGCACTCCGGCCATGAATGACGTTCTGCTCAAGCTACTTCACCATCTCGGAAAGAGCGCACGCGGAGAAAAACCGGCTGCGGAAGAAGTCTCGGCAGACATTGCGGCTCTTTCGGATGCCGAACGCACGCAGATGACCGAGTATATGCGCGCGATGGCCGAAGTGACGTGGGTCCCGAAAGAAGACATCACATGGTTTCGTCCGAAAAACGGCGTCATTTTCCACGCCGGCGAGACGTACAGAGGTCTGCCTTACACGCAGGACGGCCGTCTGACGAACCTGGAGCTTTTCAAGGAATTCCTGACCGATGAAAACGGTAAACCGATCTACGGCGGCCCATCGGCTTCCGACGAATACCGCGGCTCGGACTGTTCCGCTGCGTGTTCGTATGCGTGGCGTCATGTGCTTCCGAATTTCCCCGTTCTGAAAACGTGGCACATGGAACCGGGCGCGTTCTGTCTCGTGGATCCGAAAACAGGTTTCGCAGAACCGGTCCTGACGAAGGTCGGGGACTACAAATGGACGGACTTCCATGAAAGTCTGGACGTCATTAAGGAAAACGGCGAAGAGACGATCATGAACTGCTATCGTCAGCTCAAGCCGGGCGACGGCCTGGTCAAGCGTCCGTACGGTCACGTTCGTCTGGTGAGCCGACTGGATGCGGAAAATCAGAAAGTCTACGTCATCGAGCAGTGCGGACTGACGCCGGACGGTCAGCTCAAGAGCGATCATCAGTCGTGGCGCGTCGAGTATGAATGCACGTTCCGCGACCTTCTCGATGAAGGCTACCTCCCGATCCGTCCGTCCAGGAAAGTGATGTTTGACGCACAGAACTAAAGTCTGAAATACAGAGAAAACCGCCTGGTTCCTGATGAAAAAGAACCAGGCGGATGGCAGAAAGGCTGATTTTTCATGAAAACCAAATATTTTTCCATTTTACTTTCTTTTTTTGTTTTGCTGCTCTTTTCCGCGTCGGTTTCGTTTGCGGACGAGCCGTACCGTATCGCGCTGTACAGAGACGGCGGTGTTTTTAAGAAGTCCTACGACAATGTAGTGAAAGTTTTGGAGACGGATCCCGGTTTGCAATTTGAGACCGTGAACGGTCAGCAGATCCGCGATGGTGTTCTTGACCGATTCGACATTGTGTTCCTCCCCGGCGGGTCGGCTAATAAGCAGATCCAGTCGCTGCAGCCGGAAGGAATGCAGAAGGTCAAAGACTTCATCATGTCTGGAAAAGGCTACGTCGGGATCTGTGCCGGGGCGTATGTGCCGGTGAAACAGGATTTTTTGAATGCGGAATTCAAAAGCCCGATCTGGTGGCGCGGCCGTGGGCTCGTGAAGATCGAATTTTCAGAGGAAGGGAAGAAGATCGTCGGAGAAAATTTCCAGGGACAGTATGATGTGATCTACTCGAATGGCCCGGTCGTGAATGTGAATGTGGACCCGAATAAACCGCAGTGCGAGGTTTTGGCGTGGTTCCGAACGGAAATGGCAAAGGGAAAGAGCGTTCCCGGAATCCAGATCGATTCACCAGCGATCATTCTTTCCACCTACGGCAAGGGAACTGTCGCGACATTCAGTCCGCATCTGGAATCCGAGCCGTACCAGTATGAGCCGATCCTCAAGATCCTGCATCATGTCGGAAAGAGAACGAGAAAGAACTGATTTGTCAGAATGATCGAAAGGACTGTTTTTCATGAAAAACACATATTTTTCCGTTTTGTTTTCTTTTTTTATCCTCTTGACTTTTTCGGCGGTACTTTCGGCAGCGGAGGAACCATACCGCATTGCGTTATTTAAAGACGGCGGAGTTTCTGACAAAACATGCGCAAGTGTCTCGAAAGTCGTCGAGAATGATCCGGCGTTTCAAATCGAGATCGTGGACAGTCAGCAGATC
>CAZRGJ010000419.1:66-3132 GCA_964599445.1 uncultured Planctomycetaceae bacterium
TTCCACGTCACGGGCCATTTCCTGCGCACGGATGGACATGCACTCGATCTCAACGTCGTCGATGGTCGGATAGTAGCTGCGGGACTGGAACTTGATCTTCCAGCCGGCACGATTGAAAAGTTCCGCAGTCGCTTCCTGAAGACTCCCGGCGGGGATCCCCAATTTCAAAACTGGCATAGTATTCCTCTCTGATTCTTTCTCAAAATTCCCAATTTCTCTTTTTCGATTTTCCCGAAGGCCCCCAGTCCTACTTTTTCTTGTAGACTTCGGCCGGGTCAAAAATACGTTCGCCGACGATCTCGAAGGAATTGTCTGCGGGATCGACCTTGCGGAAGAAGCAGCTCTGGTATCCTTCATGGCACGCGGAACCGCCGATCTGCTCCACTTTCAGCAGGATGGCGTCGCGGTCGCAGTCGATGAAGATCTCTTTCACGAGCTGAACGTTTCCGCTTTCTTCCCCTTTTCTCCAGAGTTTCTGACGGCTGCGGCTGAAATAGACAGCACGGCCGGTCGCCAGAGTTTCATCGTAGCTTTCCTCGTTCATGTACGCCAGCATCAGGACAGTACCGGTCGCGGCATCCTGAGCGATGGTGGTGACCAGACCGCCGCACTTGGCGAAATCAGGGCGAATCATATTTTTTTCAGTCATTTTGAACCTCGCATTCTCCGGGGGTAAATTCCCAAAAATTCAATAGCTTGCCCCACATTATACCACATTTCGTTTTTTTGTCATGGGGTGGGTAGGGCTTCTTGCGGGAATATCTTCATTAATTTTTCAGATTTTGGCAATAAAAGGGTTTTTGCCGGCTCCCATCAGTCCTGAAGACCGTTTCTTTTTTCGAAAATCATCTCCAATGTCCGGATCCTGCAAAATGAGCCGAAATTCGCTCTTGACAGTTTTCGGAAAATACGCTAGAGTTTTTTTCTGGAAAGAAATTTTATTTGAAGATCGAGCGCGTCTCAGGAACCTCAGGACCCATGAAGAAAAAACTTCATCCACAATCCCGAAATTTGCAGAATTCCGGCATGGAACTGCTTCACACGGAGTTAAAGAAATTTGATTTTTGCGATCCGGAAACTTCCGAATCGGTCTCCCTGCGTTTTGGAGTCCAGCCTCCGAAGACCGGAGCCCGATGCCGTGTTGAAGAAGGCGTTTTCCAGACGTTCCATACGCCGCGCACCGCCTCGACCTTTATTCCCCTTCACTATGAGCCGAATTATGCGTACCCGCTGATCGTGTGGCTCCACACTCCGGGAGAAGATGAACGGCAGATCCAGCGCATCATGCCGCTCTGGAGCCTCCGGAACTACGCGGCCGTCTCCGTTCGCGGAAGTGTTTCCTTCGGCAATGACGGCCTTCCGAAGAAAGGCTTCTACTGGGATTCCGGCAGTTACGAATCGGCGTACACTTCCGTGCTGGAAGCGATCTCGGAGATCCGCCAGCGCATCAATATCTCGCCAAACCGCATCTACCTCGCTGGCTACGATGAAGGTGCGGCCATGGCACAGCGGCTCGTTTTTCGAAACCCGCACTGCTTCAACGGTCTCATTTCCTTCAACGGCGGCATCCCGGAAGACATGATGCTTTTGGAGCACCTGCGTGAACTTCAGAAAGTCCGTTTCCTCTACCTGGTTTCCAACAGCCTGCGCGCCTGCCCGGTAGAAACGCTCTGCAGCCATCTGCGCCTGCTTTACTCCGCCGGTGTCCCGCTGACGCTGCGAAACTATCCGAAGATGGGGCCGCTGCTCCCCGAAATGTTCCGGGACGCCAACCGCTGGATCATGGGCGGGATCGAATCCGCACTTTTTTAACCAGACGGGCAGTTCAGGCAGCTGGAAGATTTGAGAAACCGCCCCCATTATTCCCTCAGAAATCAGGAACGTTCCTTCATGGCAGAAGAAAAACACATCGAAACGCAAAATCCCCGCAAATTCCCCATGCGCTACGTCATGGTGGGAGCGGCCGCCGCTGTGTCTGCCCTGATCTCGCTCGTCTTCAGCATTTCCGGGAATTTCGGGAATTTTCAGAACGGTCCGGACAGTTTCACTCCCCTTTTCTCCGGAAAACTCTTCACCGAAAGCGAGCTTCTGGAGATCGAAATGGCGTTTGCGGACGCGGAACTGACGCAGTACACCATCTCAAACGGTCAGGTCCAGGTTCCTCCGCAGAAAAAGAACGACTTCATCCGGGCCCTGAAAAAAACGTCTCTCTTTCAAGACGAGCACCACGCACAGGATCATGGAGTGGCGGGACTCTGGATCTCCGAGCGGGAACGGCAGGCGGCAGAACTGAAAGGCAAGCAAAATGAACTCGCCGGTCAGCTTCGGACCTTCCGCGGAATCGAAAATGCGGGAGTGATCCTCGACATCAGTGAGACAAAAAACGGCTTTGAGCGCAAAAAACACGCGACCGCCTCGATCTCGATCCGTTCCCGGGAAGGCCATACGGTCTCGCAGGAAGACATTCAGTCGATCCTTCGTCTGGTGACCGGGGCAGTCTGCGGGCTCTCTCAGGCAAACGTTTCCATCATCGACACACGCACAAATCAGTCGTGGAAATTCAATGCTCCGGAGATCGAAACCGGGCAAAATGCCGACGAAACCAATGCACACCGTCCGGATTCCGGTACGTCGGGAACCCGATCCCCGGAAAAAACATCCGCCTTTGCCAAAAATAAAACCGATGCCGAGAGTGCCGCCCACCTGGAAAAAATCGTCTTTCAGCCGGCAGCACTCCCTCGCCCGGAAATTTTTGATTCCGGAGCCCGCGGAATGCTCGCGTCCAATTCGCCGCGTCCCGTGAAAGCCATGGATACGGAACTCCTTTCGCTCCCGAAAGCTGATTTTTCGGAAAACGATTTTAGCGATGCTTCAGCAGGAGTGACTGAACCGTCCTGTTCTTCCATGACGGACCATTCCGAAAAGATGATGTCCGGCCGGGTCATCTTCGCTGGCAGTTCCTCTTCAGGAACTCCGGAGATCCGCCGGGTCTCGACGGCAGAATACTCGCAGGAACGCACTTTCTCCCGCCAGAATATTCGGCTGACCAGTGCCTCCAGCACACAG
>CAZRGJ010000420.1:0-2029 GCA_964599445.1 uncultured Planctomycetaceae bacterium
ACGTCCACTTCCACCGTCGGCATCCCCCGGCTGTCGAGGATCTGGCGTGCACAGATCTTTTCGATCGTCGTCTTCATTTCGTGCATATTCTCCGCTTCTGAAATCAGTTTTTTCCTGTCGTTTTCGATTTCCGCTCCCTCTTTGGAGCCATATCTGATTTTAGTTCGGAAGGCAAGAACACACAATAAAAAACAGGACGGACAGTGTGCCGAAAAACAATCCGTCTATGTGTCTGTAATCTACGAGACTGCTGTTTTTAAATTATTTTGGTTTTTTTTTCAGATTTTTACCTGTTAAGCCTTGACATTTGCGGGGGGGGGTAAAATGGGAAGTATGGTGTAATACTTAGAACCTATACATCAAAGGAAAAAATATGAATATCGTTTGTACTGAAAGCAATGAAGAGTTGATTCGATGGGCTGAGTCACTTGGAGACATTATGAAGGAGCGCGGTAGGCAGGATCTCTTTCAGGGAATTGACGCCCAGATTCAGGATTTTCGGAAAAACACCTTTACTATTGCCGTTATTGGAAAGGCGAAACGTGGAAAATCTACCCTCATCAATGTTCTGATGGAGCGGCACGATGATACTCTGGCACCGATCGACAAGCTCCCGGTATCCAGTACCATTACCTGTTTTCAGTGGGCGGAAGCTCCTGCCGCAGAGGTTTCTTTCAAGTCTGGCGAGAGTCGGACAATTACGTGGGAGCAGGTTCGTCAGTACGTTACGGAGGAGTCTAACCCGAATAATGCCAAGGGGGTAAGTGTTGTCAGTGTTAAAGGTCCGATTGATGGACTTATGAATGGTGTTGAGCTGGTAGATACCCCCGGTGCAGGGTCGATCCATGAGTACCACGACGCGATTCTCCATGCATTCATTCCCCAAGCGGACGCGGTGATTTTCATCGCCACGGCTCAAATGCCATTTGACCAGGATGAGCTGGATCTTCTTGCACATGTCAAAACGGCAGATGTTCCCAAAATCTTTTTCGTTATCAATCGAATCGATGAAATTGACGAAGAAGAGGATCTGCAGGAGGCCATTCAGCACAATACTGCACTTTTGAGTCAGGTGGGGATCTGCTGTGAAACAATGTATCAGATCAGTGCGAAGCTCGCCTACCAGGGCAAGCCGGACAGCGGCGTTGAAACACTGGTAGATGCGCTTCGTGACTTCATCAGCCGCGAACGCCTTTCGATCCTCCAAAAGCGTTTTATTGTCCGGATTTGCGAACTCATTGAGACGGAAGTTCAAACACTCGCTGTTCAGCTTGCCAGCCTCCGCAAAACAGACGAAGAGCTTGCCGAGGAGATTGCTTTCCTGCAGTCGGAATACAGCAGGATGAATCAATATAGGGGGGGAAAAGAGCAGGAGTTTGAGATGGCTTGGAATAATGCGGTCAACCAGCTTCAGCAGCAGTTGGCTTCTGCGGAACATACCGTCCATGATCAGATTCAGGCAGAGTGTCAATCGTGTCCTATTTCCGAACTTTCAAATCTGGCGAGGGCACTTCCGACCAATGTGGCGTCGAGTATAGAAAAAGCGGTACAGCCATTTGTACGGCAATTTGAAAGCCGTGCTCAGGAACTTTGTCAGGAATTACAGTCCTCCTATCCAGCTATTGGGTTTGCGCAGAACGGTCGGCTGATATTGAGATCCGGAACCGATGTCGGGGCGATTTCTGCAGGACTTGGCGGGGCGGTAACGGCTGCCGCCGGTCTTACGTTCGTTTATGCGGGATCGACGGCTGCGTCTGGTCTTGCTGCATCTGCTGCAGCTCCGCTTTGGGTCGCTCTTTCCGGGCCGGTCGGCTGGACGATTGCCGGATTGGGTGCTCTTGTAATTCCGCTCGCTTGGGCAATTTCAGGTTCAAAGAGGAAAGATAGTATACTGGAGGCTGCAGATCGGAAGATTACAGAGATCTTCACGGCCATGCGTCAGGAACGTATACCGGAATTGCGGGAAATGGGGAGATCTATAATAATTTCATTCAAAAACCGTTTGGAGGTTAAAAAAACAGAGCTTGAA
>CAZRGJ010000420.1:2039-3131 GCA_964599445.1 uncultured Planctomycetaceae bacterium
CTGAAGCGGAGATCCAGAAATTGGAAAGGCAGGATCAGGAAGTTCAAACACTTATGGCAAAGGTAGAAAGCTATGGAGTATGAGGGACTGAAAATTAAAATCATATTGGAAGAGTTTTTTCTTCTTTTACACGAGAGCAGGGAATTCCACAAGAATAACGCTCGCCGCAGTGATCTTTTTGAGGATGCCGGACTCAAGGTCCGTGCGCTGTATCGGCGTTTAAAGCTGGGGCAGGAACGATTCATTGTTGCTTTCGTTGGAATGACGAACGTCGGAAAATCGACGCTGTTGAACGCACTTTTTGGTTCGGACGTGACTCCGCGCCGAAATGGTCCCTGCACGGCCGTCCCGATCGAGTTTGAGTACGGACCTGCGCTGAATGTCCGGATCTATTTCACTCAGGCACTCAATCGGCCGGTCTGGAATTGCAGCACGATCAAGGCGGTCCACGAGCGTTTGAAGTCTCTGGCGGACGATTCCGGAGCAGAGCAGAGCGAAATGATCCAGCGTATCGTGGTGGAGTGTCCCAATTCGCTCCTTGAGACGGGAATCGTCATTGGGGATACGCCCGGTTTTGGCGCCGCACAGCTTGAAGGAGCGGAGGGAAGCCATGAAAACGCGCTGAAAAAATACCTTACCTCTTCGGTTTTCCGCGTCTACTGGATCGTCCGGGCGGATCAGGGGATCGGGGATCGGGAATGTACATTTTACAAAACGTACTTTCAGGAGCTCTGCCATGATGTCATCGTGACGGGGAGCGAAGATTGGGATGAAAAGGACAGAAATCGTTTTCGGGAGAAGTTCCTGCCGCTTTTGAATGATCCGATGATGAAATTTCACTTCGTTTCCGGAAGATTGGGGGTGAAGGCTCTCAAAAACGATGATCTGGAAATGTATTGGGAATCAGGAGCGGAGGCACTGAAAAAGAGCATTCTGGATGATAATTTGAAGGATAAACTCCTTGAAAATATCGTGGAGGAACTGCTTTCGATATGCGGCGATTTGGTTTATTGGCTCAAGGAGCATTCCCGCTTAAACCGAATGGTCGGAGGCTGGTGGCGGCCGGACAGCTGGAGCCGCTGGCTTGGCATA
>CAZRGJ010000421.1:0-3130 GCA_964599445.1 uncultured Planctomycetaceae bacterium
GTCTGTTCTGAGAAATGGGGAACTGCTGGAGATCGAAATTCCGTAAACATCTCCCTCAAAAGCCTAAAAAAAGTTCCACAGACCCAAAAGTTTGCGGAACTTTTTTATTTAAGACGGTTTAGCATATGCCTCCTGGCGTTTTTAGATACCCGGAACGTGCACGACTTTTCCGTCCGCACGCGCTCCGAGACACTGATGGACTGTCTGATCGATCGAATAAGAGATCCGGTGAACGGCACCGTCCGCCATGACCATCCCCATGGAACCGGCGTGTGCGCTGCCGAAAATATACTTCAGCCCGGCATATCCGCGGCGATCCTGCATCGGAATATTGACTGTATCGCGCAGCGTATCCCAGTCGCATCCGCTCATCCCCGTATTATCGTCAACGTTCCCGACATTGCAGGTTTCGTATCCTTCTGGCTGGATATACTTTTCGCCGACCAGATAAGTATTCGAAGTCCCGTCCGTCACGTCTGTGTCGGAAAGTTCACTACAGATGAAGAACATCCCGCCTTTATCCGTGAACTCGGCAAGTTTACGAAGTGCTTCACCGGAACTTCCGTAGTTCGGCCGATTGTATCCATTGGACCAGCCTGCCGTATCGCTGGAGACGACGATATGATTGCCGTGATTTCCGCTATAGTCGATCTTCACCCCTTTATTCATCGAATTGCAGTTTTCGTCCGGAGAAGAAATGACCGGATACAGCTTCGCCTTCCGTCGTGACGGACAATAGTAGATACTATGGATCGTCTGGCACACTTCCGTCGCCTTTCTCTTCTGCTCTCCGGAAGGAGTACCGCGGTCACCGTCCGCAGGATGCATCCAGAGCGTATTCATTTCCAGATGCGGCATCATGGAACAGATCCAGCCCCCCGGCTGGTCGGCACCCGCACCGCGGTCCGGATCCAGCACAAAATCAAAAAACCATCCGCCGCCGGGATAGCAGCCGTTCGTCGCGATATGCGACTGACTCGCGGTCCCAAACTGTTTCAGATTGTTCGTACACTGAATCTGTCTGGCGGCCTCACGCGCCTGCTGAACTGCCGGAAGCAAAAGCCCCATCAGCATTCCAATGATCGCGATGACCACCAGAAGTTCTACGAGGGTAAATCCTTTCGTTTTCATATTTTCTCCACTCGCCTGAGGCGGCGATCCTATTTCAAAAACGCAGAAATGACCAGCGTTCCTGCGTTTCTCTCTGTTTTTTGAAAAAGTCCGGCAGATCATTCAACGCGCGCAACTTCCCCATCATTGCGGGTCGCGAGATACATGTGGGCCTGTCCGTCGATGGAATACGAAATGCGCTGTACGGAACCATCGCACATCACGACGCCGAACGCACCGGCATGGGAACTTCCGAACTCGATCGAGCCATCATATCCCTTACGGTCCTGAAGCGGTTGTTTTGCCGAGTTGCTGGAAAGTTTTCCAGCTGTACGCGCATTGTCCTGGTCCTGACCGGCAAACATCCCATTGTCGTCCTGACTCGTCGTCGACTCGTAACGGTCCGGATTGACGAATTTCTCGCCCACAAGGTACGTATTAGAAGTTCCGTCGCGGATCTCCCCCATCGTGGTTTCGCTGCAGTCGTACATGACACCGGTCAGTTTGGAAATGGCCCACGTCTTGTTTTTGATCGCGTTACGTCCCGAAGTGTAATCGCCAAACCCGTTGCTGGAGCTGACCGTATTGTCATGCGCACCGGCACTGGCGGCATAGTCGCTCTTTCCGCCCATGTTCGGTTTGTTGGCATTGTAGACGGTCGTACTGAGCGGATACGGTTTCGATGTTCGGCGGGACGGACAGTTGAAGATCGGAAGCGCAGTACTCATACACTGCCCTGCTCCCGTTTTCTGCGACCCGGAAACCGATTCAATGTTGCCGTCCTGTCCGAGCTGGAAAAGTGCATTCTGCTCGATAAAAGGAAGGATCGAAAAACACCAGCTCCCCGGCTGCGCAGGTCCAAAACCCGCATCCGGATCGCCGACCCAGTTCCAGTTCCATCCGCCTGACGGAAATGCTTTCGTTGTGCTCTCGTGATTCAATGCGGCAAGTCCCATGTTCTTGAGATTGTTGCTGCACTGCATCGTTCGTGCAGCTTCACGTGCCTGCTGCACTGCCGGGAGCAGAAGACCTACCAACATTCCGATGATCGCGATGACCACCAGAAGTTCGACCAAGGTAAATCCCTTCTGTCTCATGTTTTTTACTCCTGAATAAAAATGATCTCCCCAATTCTAATGATATTTATTTCGCCGTTCTTTACGAGGCGCATCATTCCCCATAAAAAAAGACGTTTCAATGCGTAAAAAACCCGTTCTAAAATAATACTCCCATTTTACCCGATTGGTTCGAAATTTCAAGAGCAATCCTGCATTTTTCCTTAAATTTAGAAAAAAATCCAAAATTTCTGTCAATTATCCTTTTCAAACGGCTCCAAAAGAAACTGCCGGCTGTTTTTTTAACAGTCGGCAGCTGTAATGGGTTTGGGTTCAGACGAAGAGTTTCGAAACCTAATGTTTCCGGCGGAGTTTCAGGATCCCGAAGGCTCCGGCAAGAAGAAGGACCCACGTCGCCGGTTCCGGAAGAGAGGCCGAGTTGCCGAGCGTCAGCGCAAGCGTACCGTTCGACAGTTCAGTGAACCAGCGGAGGTCTTCATCATTAGCGAAAACGTTCACTCCGGAAAGTGTAAGCCCCGTAAGGGAATTCGCGTCTGACGTCTCGATGAGCGTCAGCATTTCGATGTCTTCCGGAGCTTCGCCCGTCAGGTAAACATTCAGCTGATTGTTTCCCTCAAACGTCACCGTGTCCGCCGAAAGGACCGTGTCGATCTGTTCCAGATCAACGGTCAGTCCCACGTTCACGCCGTCTGCGAAGACGATCGCGCCGGTCGAATCGATGTTCACGTCGTACTCAACGCCCGTGTTGGCCGAGTCGGTGAATTTCAGCGTGCCTGTGCCCGTCACGGCGGAGTCGATATCATATTTTTCCATCGTCGCGTGCGGATTGTCGAACGTGACGGTCTTCCCTTCCGCAATGTCGAGATCGCCGTCGAAAACCATTTCCGTTTTCGCCGTTCCGGAGACGATGCTGCCGTCCAGAAGACCGACGAAACCGTTTTCCG
>CAZRGJ010000422.1:0-3126 GCA_964599445.1 uncultured Planctomycetaceae bacterium
GGAACCTCACGTCCGTAACGCTGCCCGAAAATGTCCTGACCGTTGGCGGCGGAGCGTTCGCTTTTTGCTGGAAACTGACGGAGATCCGCGTTTCACCCAAAAACGGAAACTTCAAGAGCATCGACGGGATCCTTTTTACCGCCGACGGCAAGACGCTCGTCCAGTTTCCGAACGGAAGACCGCAGACAGAGTACACCATTCCGGAGAACGTCTCGCGGATCGGACCGCACGCTTTCGCGGGCTGCGGAAACCTCACGTTCGTGAAGCTCCCGGCCAGCGTGACGGAGATCGGTCCCCATGCGTTCAGCGGCTGCGCCTGCCTTGAATTCGTGAAATTCACCGCCAGTGTGATGGAGATCGGTCCCTTCACCTTCGCAAATTGCGTCAGTCTCCAGCATGTTCAGCTTCCCGACGGAGTGAAGAGCATTGAGGAAGGCATCTTTTTCAACTGCGAAAATCTCCTTTCCGTGACGTTCCCCACGTGTGCGGAGATCGTCCGCAAAAATGCGTTCTACGGCTGCGAAAACCTTATGGCCGTCACCTTTCCCAGGAACATGAAGACCATCGAGACGGAAACATTCGACCGCTGCACCCGGCTTCAGACCGCAACGATCCCCAACTGCGAAACGGAGATCGGAGCGAAAGTCTTCTACGACTGCGACGACCTCACGATCCGTGCCCGCGCCGGCTCGAAAGCCGCAAAGTACGCGAAAGAAAACGGTTTCCCGTTCGAGGAACTGACCGCTGCGGAAAAGATCGCCCGAGAGAAACTGGAAACCGCGCTGCAAGAGCGGAAATTCCAGTACGAGATCACGGAAGATCTTGTCTCGATCACCAACTACATCGGCGACGCGGAAACTCTCGTGATCCCGGACGGCGTGACGGTCCTCAGAGCACATGCGTTTTTTGTGGGCAAGAGCCTCACGTCCGTCGAGATTCCGGAAAGCGTAACGTGGATCGATGAAACAGCATTCACGTTTTACGACAATTTGACAGAAATTCGCGTCTCGCCGAAAAACACGTACCTTAAAAGCATCGACGGAGTTCTTTTTACCGCCGACGGCAAAACGCTCATTCAGTATCCGCGGGGAAAACAGCTCACCGAATATACCGTTCCCGAAGGCGTAACGGAGATCGGGAGCCTGGCATTTGAAAGCTGCGGGGACCTCCGTTCCGTGACGCTTCCCAACACCATCACGAGTATCGGAAAATCCGCGTTTGAAGACTGTTGGCGTCTCCGAAACATGACGATCCCCGCAAGTGTAACGGAGATCGGCGAGGACGCATTCGGATGGGGGCCAAGCCTCACGCTCCATGGAAAAGCCGGGTCGGAAGCGGAACGACACGCAAAAGAGAACGCCATTTCGTTTCAGTCAGTCGAATAGTTGAACCGCCAAGGGTACACGATTTCCAGCCTCTCAAAAAAGTGGTTCATCCGGCAACGGCATCCAATTCCGACGCTGAAGATATAGAAATTCCACGGTGTCGCGCAGATGAGGAAATGGCATATTTCGACACGAATTCCACAGAAAACACGAAAATACGAAAAAGGTTTTCAAAATATTTTTAAATTACTGTTTTGCGGATCTCGTATCTTTTTGAGTTTTTCGTGATTCGGCGTACTCCATGCTAAAATCAGATCTGGATATGCACTTTCCGAAAGAGGCAATTTTTAAAAAATTGGAAAAAATTTCCAAAACTTTCCATTTTTTCTGTCGGGGGGGCTTGAATATTTGCGAAAATAGATTTAAAATACATGAAACGAAGTAAAATAGAGAATGACGGGCGGAGTGTGTCCGTTTTCTCTTCCCCACATTTTTCCAACCTAAAAAGGAGTGCAAAATGACACTTTCTCGCCGCAACTTCATGCAGATGGGTCTTGGCGCCGCCGCCCTGCTCGCTTCCGGAATCCAGGTCAAAGCCTACGACTGCGACAAGAGCAAACCGCTCTGCCTCCAGATGTACACCGTCGGCGGTTACTTCCACAAGGACCCCGAAGGCACGATGGCCAAAGTGGCTGAAATGGGCTACAAAGGGATCGATTACGCCGGTTATCCGCTTCCCGTCGCGGAACTGCGCAAACTCCAGGACAAATACGGTCTCTTCTGCCTCGGTACGCACACGGGCCGCGGCGCGATCGAGAATCTCGACAATCTGAAGAGAACGATCGAAGATCACCTCACCCTCGGCGCGAAATACATCATCTGCCCCGGTATGCACAATGACGGCGAAGCCGGCTGGACCGAAGCCGCGAAGAAATTCTCCGCCGCCAGCGCGATCGCTCGTGAAGCGAGTCTGTACGTCGGATACCATGCGCACCAGCACGACTTCAACGTCGTGACCGAAGACGGCCGCAGCAGCTGGGAAGTTTTCGCCGACAATTCCGATAAGGAAGTCATGATGCAGATCGACATGGGTCACTGCGTGAACAAAGGCGCAGATTACGCCAAACTCATCAAGAAGTACCCCGGCCGTTCCAAGACCGTCCACGTCAAGGAAAGCGACGGACTGGTCCTCGGCGATGCCAAAGGCCGTGTGGATTGGCAGCTCACGTTTGAACTTCTGGAAACCATCGGCGGCGTTGAAGCATACACCCTGGAATACGAAGCGGGCGTCGATCGTCTCGAAGCTGCGAAAATGTCGATGGAAGCCTGGAAACGCATCCACGGTTAATCCTGCGGCATATTCTGCGGCATGACCATTCTGCGGCATCGCCAAAGAAGACAGGAACCTGAAAATTCCTGAAAAAAGATCCAGAGGGAGGAACCATCTTTCAACGGTTTCTCCCTCTTAACATTTTCCGACACAAAATTCCTGAAAAAACACCGGCTCTCCCACTGTTTTCCATCTTTTAAAAAAGCATTTCGTCCGGGTCATTGGGCACAAAGTGTCGGGCGATATGTTTTCCGAGGCGCAGAATGTACTCCTTCAGAAAATCAGCTTCGCTTCTGTCTGCCGCAGGAATCGGATTCTTTCGCGGATAAACACACTCGGGAAACGGCTCCGGATGGTAAAGAACGGAACCGGTCTTCACGTCGAGAAGCCGGACATCCACATCTGCGCGTCCCTGCCAGAAATCCGCCCCCGCAATATGCTCAAGCCGAAGGAGTTCCACCGCAATGACCT
>CAZRGJ010000423.1:0-3123 GCA_964599445.1 uncultured Planctomycetaceae bacterium
TTTTATGTTTTTTTCCGGTTTGAGTTTCCGTTTTTCATTTTGCACGGCACCGCAGCATACCGTCCGTTTCATGGGATCAGGATATGCATTGACCGCGGCGGTTTTGCTTCTCGTTTCCGGCTGCGGAACTACGCAAAATTTGACGCTTCAGGGACAGCTTTCGGAACTTCAAAATCAAAAGACGGCTCTCCAGAATGAACGGGACGCCTGGAAAGACCGATACACGCAGCTTCAGGAAAGTTCACGGGCTCAGACGCAGGCACTTGCGTCCAGCGCACAGGAAAACCAGGCACTGAAAAAGAATCAGATGGTCTACCAGGAGCAGCTGCGCGACATGCTGACCCGGGCAGAAAAGGCCGAGAAGGAAAATCAGCAGCTTCAGGAACGTCTCGCAAAACTCAACGGAGGAACTGGAGCCGGCTCCATGTCCGACCTCGCAGCAGTCGGCACGCCGTCGGGAACTTCCTCCCCCCAAATGGTCGCCATTCCCAATATCGAGGGGGTCACGATGCGGGACACGCCGGACACATTCCACATCGAGCTGCCGACCAGCGAGATCTTTGACTCACGAGGAGGCATTTCTGCCAAAGGGCGCATGACGCTGCAGAAAGTCGCTCAAGCGGTTGACCAGACATTCCGCGGCGCAAAAATCGACATTCAAGGACACACCAGTCCTTTCAGAAAAGCGGGAGCGAATACAGACCCCGTAAAGACGAGTATGTCGTACGCAAACATCGTGCGCGACTTTTTCATTAACGAAAATCTCCTTCCCTCAGAGGCACTGAAAGCATCAGCGCACGGAGCTACCCAGCCGGTCCTTCAAAATGTCAACGGGCAGGATTCAAACTACAGAAATTCCAGAGTTGAACTGGTCGTGATCAAACCGAAATTCTGAGGATCCGCCCCCACATTCAAAACCAAATACGTTCGGGTCCGGCGCAAACTCCGCGTCGGACCTTTTTTCATGCCCCGCGAATCTCCAACCAGGATCTTCTTCCTTTCTTTTTTTTCCCTCTTTCTCAAAAAATTCCCGAAACGGTCCCCATGCAGCTTTCCTCAAAATGAAGCCGCCTTTTCAATTCCGTCTGAAAGAGAAACAGAGCCACCGTCAGACACTCAAAACAGGACACTCAACGACCCACTGACGAGGAAAGACGCACAAAAAAACGACGCAAAGCAAGTTCCGGAATTTCACTCCGGATCCTCCTTTACGCCGTTTGATTTCTCCCAAACCGTACTATTCGGCAAGCCGGGTCAGCATTTCCGCCGTTTCCAGGAACTTCGGCAGGATCGCTTCATAGGCTTCCGGATTTTCCGGTCTCGTGACGGCCTGCATCTCGTGGACGGCGTCGATCCGGTCAAAATTCTCCCAGATCCCCGTTCCGACGGCGGCCAAAGCAGCTGCGCCAAGTGCCGCAGCTTCCTGGTCGATGTTCGTTTTTTCGACCGTTTTATTGAACGCATCCGCATAGATCTGACGCCAGATCGGACTGATCGCGCCGCCGCCGACCAGCGTGATGGAATCTTCCATACGGGTCAGTGTGCCGAGTGCATCAAGTGCCTTCCGGAGATTCAGCGCGATCCCCTCGAGTGCCGCACGAATGACGTCCTCCCGCGTGTGCGAGAGATCCAGATTGAAGAGTCCGCCGCGCATTTTGCTGGACGGTTCAAGACAGGACCCGCCGGCAAACGTGGGATTCAGCAAAAGCCCGCGAGCACCGATCGGAGAGCGGGATGCGAGTTCCATCATGCGAGCATAGACATTTTCGCCCGTCTGCGCACATTCTGCTTTCAGATCTCCGCAACAAAAGTCACGGATCCACTTCAGCGTCGTCCCGGCCGAGAAAATGGCCGTCGCGCTGGCGAACTGGCCCGGAACGACGTGCGTGAAGACGTAGGGGAAGAATTTCGTGTCGAGAAGCGGTTTTTCGTCACTGACCGCGATCCAGCTGGAAGAACCAAGCGACGCATACGACCGTCCGTTTTTGAACGCCCGTGCTCCGAGAGCCATACACGAATTATCCACGCCGCCCGCCGCGACCTGAACACTTTGCGGAAGTCCCAGCTCTTCGGCTGCCTCCGGCGTCAGTGTACCGAGGATCTCCGTGGAAGGCACGATCTCGGGGAAGATCTCACGCGGAAGACCGGCGGATGCGATGATGCCATCATCGTAGCCCCACGCCTCAAGCGCATACGCCCCGGTTCCGGAAGCATAGGAGAAATCCGTCGCGATCCGGCCGGTGAGCCAGTAGTTGATGAAATCTTTCGTCCCGATGAAATTTTTCATCTTCGCGAATATTTCAGGGAGATTCTCGCGGTACCAGATCAGCTTGAAGACCGTGTAGTGCGCGGGCGGAAAACCGGCACCAGTCTTCCGGTACCATTCGGCATAATCCGATGTTTCAAAAAAACGGGCCGCCTGCGATCCTGCACGCGAATCGGACCAGATCGGCGTCGAATCAAGCAGAAGTTTTCCGTCCGCATCCAGAGGCACGCACCCAAGTGAGTGGCCGGAAAGCGCGATCGCCGTCACTTCCTGCGGATCAAGCTCCGGCTGAGCGAAAAGTTTCCGGGTCGATTCCACGACGGCGCGTTTCCAGTCGAGCGGTTTCTGTTCATGAAATCCACTCTGCGGATAGTGCGTTTCGTAGCCTTCAAAAACCGACGCAATGAGTTTTCCATCTTCGGCGTAAAGCGACGCTTTATTTCCGCCAGTCCCCAGATCGTAAGCCAGTATCGTCATGCAAAATCCTCCTTTTCATCAAAAAATTGCTCAGCGTAAAATCATCTTCCCCGTTCTGTTTCCAGATACCGACAGGACGGCACGGTCGTGCAGACCCACTGCCAGACGGTCCGACTTCCCTCTCGTACTTCGACGAGCGACATCATCTTCCCGCACACAGGACAGTACTCCGCCCGAACAGGAAGGGCGTCTCCGCGTTCCAATTTCTGCGCACAGGCGGCACAGTATTTCGCATCGGGAAAATACGCAGTCCTTTCCGGCGGAATGACGGCCCGGCATCCCTGACAGCGGCGGGTTTCCGTGTCGGAAAAATCATCTCGCACCACACGGCATCGAAGATTTTTCGCTCCGCATTCCGGGCAGGAATAGCGATCCGTCAT
>CAZRGJ010000424.1:0-3120 GCA_964599445.1 uncultured Planctomycetaceae bacterium
GATGCGTGACGGCGATGACGAGATCCGTTCCATTTTCCTCTCGCAAAAATGAGACCATTTTGCGCGCCGTTTCCCGCTCTTCCGCGATGGAGTATTTACCGAACGCCTGCGGAAGAAGTTCCAGATTGGAAAGTGCGATGCCGAAGACACCGACTCGGCATCCCGGAAAATCAAACACTTTGTATGGCGTGCCGAGCGGTGTGCCGTCTGCGCGGAACACATTTGCGGCTCCCCATGAAAATTTCGCGAGCTTCAGCTGTCGCTCCAACGTCTCGAAATTCGGCGGAAACTCGTGATTTCCCAATCCAACGTAGTCAAATCCAATCGAATTAAACGCCAGAATGTCCGGCTCCGCTTCAAAAAAATCGGATTCCGGGGAACCATGATTGACGTCGCCGGCGTCCAGAAGAAGAACAAACGCACCATCATTTTCGAGTGCCGAACGTCTCGCTTTGACTAGTGACGCAAATTGCGCCATTCCGCCGAATTCCCCCTGAGCCTGGAGCTGACCGTGATGGTCATTGGAGTGAAGGATCGCGATCCTGGTCTCCTCCGCAAAAAGTATCGCAGAAAAGAAGCACAGGATCAGAAAAAAAAGAGGAGCTCGGCACACTGTGTACGCACCAATGCGCCTGAAATTACGGAACAAGACCCTCACAGACCGCAACACGCTCATGATGTGGAAGCGCATGGACTGATGCGGCCGGCAAAAAGGAATGGACGGCATTTCGGAAACTGGTCGGCGTTCCCCCAATGCTTCTGAATTACGAAGGAAACGCAGGGCGTACTGAACCCGGAAAATGAGGATCTGCATAAAATGGATCTTAGGAAAGGAAATACGGAATCTGCAAAAGCTCAGTTTCGTGCGAAGCTGAAATGAAATTCGGCACGATCTTCTGCCTTCACTGTCCAGTATACTCTGAAAATCAGGAAATGCAAGGGGAAAGAAATTTTCATTCCATAAAAAGTCCGCATTTTTTTAAAATTGGAAAGAATTTTTGCAGAGCGAGATCGGGAAACACCGAATTTCAGCCTTCCCGCACTGCGTCGGTTTGCTGTCTGGTCCTCAGACACTCAAAGCAGGTACCTCTTTTCGCACGTTCTCCTCTTCGGCAACCTCGTCCGATCCAGATTCACCGGTTTCTTTCTTTTCCAGCTCTTTTTTAAGCCGGAAAAAATATCCTATCGCGATCAGGATCGAAAAAAACGTCGCCAAAGGAGCGGCGAACCCCAGATGGTAAAGCGTCGCATTCGGCAGACAGCTGATCCACCATGCCGCAGGAACGCGAACCGCAAACGTACTGGCGAGCGAATAGATCATGCTGATGAGCGAACGCCCGCATCCGCTGAAAAATGAATTCAGACTGAAGATGAAACTCACGAGAATGCAGTCGAGAGTAAAGGATTTGAGGTAAAGTCCTGCACCGGCACGAACGGAAGGATCCTGAGTGAAGATCCCTGGCAGGAGTTCCGGGTAAAGTTGGCAAAAACACCACGTTCCGATCCCGAAAATGAGCGAAAATCCGATCCCATACCCAAGGGAAGCGTATGCACGTCCCGGCTGGCGTGCCCCCATGTTCTGCGCCGTCATCGTCGCGACCGCTCCGGCAAAAGCGACCGGCGGCATCATGCAGAAGCCAATGATCCTCCCGGCGACGCCGACCGATGCGGAAGAAATGAGTCCCATCGAATTCACGAACACCATGATGATGAGAAACGAAACGGAAATGAGCGAATCCTGAAGAGAAAGCGGGATCCCGACTCGCAGGATCTTCCGCACGCATTTCCCGTAAAGACGAAAATGACACAAACGGACCGGAAAACCGAATCCTTTCCACCGCATGTACGCCAAAGCCAGTAAAAAACTGACGGCCTGAGAGATCACGGTCGCGAAAGCCGCGCCTTTTGCGGCAAGTTCCCACGAACCAATGAAAACAAAATCCAGCACGATGTTCAGACTACATGCGATCGCGACAAAATAGAGCGGAGTTTTCGAATCACCAAGTCCCCGGTATACTGCACTGACCACATTATACCCAATGATGAACGGCAAACCGAGTGAGCAGAAAAAAATGTAGCGGATGGTTTCACCGACCGCCTCTTCCGGGACACGGGCAAGGGCGACGAATTCCGGAGTTTTCCAAGCCAAAAATGGCGTCAGAATCAGACCAGCCGCCGAAAAAAGGACCGTCATCGTCCCAACGGCACGCGCGGCTTCTTCGTCGTTCCGTTCTCCGACATGAAACCCGATCAGGACCGTCCCGCCGACCGAAAGTCCCATGACCAGTCCCATGACGATGTGCATCCACTGCGCACCATTCGCGATTGCGCTGATCGACTCCGGCCCAGCGTACAGGCCAATGACGAAAAGGTCGGTTGCCGCGTACAGAACCTGAAGCAGCATGGAAAACATCAAAGGGATCGCGAAAAGAACGAGCGTTTTGGGAACGTTGCCTTCCGTGATCGGATTAAATTTTATTTCTGGAACGTCGGAAATGTCGGCCATGAAAAAGTTGAAGTGTACCGGAAAAAAGGAAAAGCAGAAATGAGAAAATGAAAGCGAAGTCTTACGGACACCGGAAGATTTTCGACCATTCAGATCCGGACAGAAAACGGAAGGCAGACCGTCTTAAACAGACGGCCCCCTTTTGTCCAGAAAATCTCATCAGGAAACCGAAACCGATCCTGGAAGATTCTGGGAAATTTAGAAAATTTCTAAAATTCCCAAAAATTTCTCAAGAACAGATCCGAAATGAAAAGGTTCGGCGAAACTCTATTTTCCCTGATTTCGAAGACCGCGGCGGGCACGGATCTCATTTTCCCGAGCTTCGATCTTCTGACGCTGTTCAGGAGTCAGGATCGTCTGGATCTCCTGCATCATTTCAGCACGCAATGCCGCCATCTCTTTCTCGAGTTCTTCCATGCGCGGACGATACTTTTTCTGGATCTCGTAGATCTGCTCACGCTGATCATTCGTGACGAAATCACGGTATCCAAGCGGAAGTATTCCGCGGCGTACGATCTGCCGACGAACCGGTTCTGCGGCAGGTTCTGCAGCCTGAGTTTCCGGAGCAGGAAGAGCCGCCGGAGTCGGTGCGGATTCGGAAGCCGGTTTTGCGG
>CAZRGJ010000425.1:0-3112 GCA_964599445.1 uncultured Planctomycetaceae bacterium
GGATCCGATCCCAGAAAATTTAAAATTCCTCAAAGCCCATGATCCAGCGCATTCAGTCAGCTCCCCCCGTATGGAAGTACCCGGAGTACCGTCCGACGGACAAAACGGCGATCTTCGTCCCGTGCTATATCGACCAGTTTTACCCACATGCCGCGGTCTCGATGGTGGAGATCCTGGACCGGCTCGGTGTGCGGATCGATTTTCCGTCCGGTCAGACCTGCTGCGGTCAGCCTGCGTTCAACTCCGGCGCGTGGGATGAGGCGCGGAAAGTCGTGCGCGTCTTCGCAAAAACCTTCGCGGACTACGACTGGATCATCTGTCCCTCCGGCTCCTGCACGGCCATGTGCCGAGTGTTTTTTGAGCACATCTTCCCCGATGACCCGGAGATCACCGGCGTTGGAAAACGCGTCGTGGAACTCACCGAATTTCTCGTGAATGTCCTCGGCGTCACGGACCTGGGCGCACGCTTTCCGCAGAAAGTCACCCTTCACATCGGATGCCATGGCCGGCGTGAACTCGGGATCACCGACCAGCCCGTCAAACTCCTGAAAAATGTCCGGGACCTGGAGTACGTCGCACTCCCGCACATGGAAGACTGCTGCGGATTCGGCGGGACTTTCAGCGTCAAATTCCCGAACCTTTCCCTCGATATGGGACGCGCCAAGTGCGAAAATATCGCCTCGACCGGCGCCTCCGTTGTCGCTTCCATCGACACCAGCTGCCTCATGCACATCGGAGGTATCCTCCAGCTCGATCCCCAAAAGAAAAAGATCCGACCCATGCACATCGCTGAGATCCTCAACTGCCGGTGAGATATTTAGCCGTTCCTTTTGACGGGAACACGAAAAAAACAAAAAGGGTGAATTTTACGAAAATTTGGAATTGGGAAATGGAGCTCTGGCGTACATCAAACCGTTGAAGGAACCTGGTGAAATGGAAGAGATCGAAGTGTACGAAAATATCTCCCCCAAAGGAGATTTTGGAGATATTTTGTTTCCGGAAGAAAGTTGCCGGGGCGTAGGTGCCTGCCTTGAGGTCCACAAAGAACTTGGCTGCGGATTCCTGGAAGATGTGTACCAGGAAGCACTTGAATTGGAATTGAATGAACGAAAGATCCCTTTCATGGTGCAGCCGAAACGGAGTGTCTGCTATAAGGGAAGGAAACTGAAACAGTTTTACCGTCCTGATTTTGTGTGTTTCGGAAAAATCATTCTGGAGATCAAGAATGTGTCCGAGATCGCGGATATTCACAAAGCGCAGCTTTTAAATTATCTTCGGGCAACTCATATGAAATTGGGGCTTTTGGTGAATTTCAATTCCCAGTTTCTGAAACCGGTCCGAGTTTTGAATTTGAAATAAATTTTTATTTTTAAGTTTAGTGATTTTGGATTTTTTGGGAGTTTTTCGCGTTTAAAAGCGGATTGGCAGGATAGACGATGAATGCGAGTAAGATCCATCCTCAGGAAGGTTTTCCGTTCCAGAAAAAAGAGATGAATGATCTGTGCGTCTGCGGCGGGTCGCCCGCAACGGCGGCATCAGCAAGACGCTCGAATGACGCATACACGAAAATGCTGGAACGTACGCCCGAATTTCAGCAGTGGCGGGAAAATGCGTACGCGGTCAAGCACTTTGCCGTTCAGCATCTGGATCAGCTCCTCGTGCAGTTTGAGCAGAACCTGCAGAAAAAAGGGATCGAGGTCCTCTGGGCTGCCGACGCGGAGGAGGCGAACCGGCTCGTTCTGGAGATCGCGAAGAAGCATGACGTCAAAAAGGTCGTGAAGTCAAAGTCGCTCGTCTCCGAGGAACTCCAGCTGAACAAAGCATTTCGCGCCAATGGGATCGAGTCGGTCGAGACGGACCTCGGCGAGTTCATCATTCAGCTGGCGGGGCAGCGTCCGACCCACGTCGTGATCCCCGCGCTGCACCTGACGGCCGAGCAGATCGGACGGCTTTTTGAGGAAAAACTTGGCGAAAAATTCACTGCCGTGCATGAGGAACTGACCGCGATCGCACGCAAGCATCTGCGGAATCATTTTCTGACTGCGGACATGGGGGTCTCGGGCATCAATTTCGGATTTGCCGACACGGGATCGTTCACGGTCATCGAAAATGAAGGAAATGCGGGGCTTTCGACCTCCACGCCGCCGGTACACGTTGCGCTGATGGGGATCGAGAAAGTCATTCCCTCCGTGCGCTATTTGCCCTACTTCCTGAGCGTCCTTCCCCGAAGTGCGACAGACCAGAAACTCACGACGTACACGCACATTTTCCACGGTCCGGCTCCCGGACGCAAAATGTATGTCGTCCTCATCGATAATGGGAGGACGAATGTGCTGGAAGATCCCTTCACGCAGAACACGCTCTACTGTATCCGATGCGGAGCGTGCATGAATTCCTGTCCGGTCTACCATCGTGTCGGCGGGTGGGCGTACGGATGGATCTACCCCGGTCCGATCGGAGCCGTCTTGAATCCCCATCTCTGCGGCATGAAAGACGCGGGGAAACTGCCGTTTGCGTCGTCGCTCTGCGAAAAGTGCGCACACGTCTGCCCGGTGAAGATCAACTTGCCGGAGCAGCTCGTCCATCTGCGGAATATTTCGGCACGAACTCCCGGTTCGCCGGCGGATTCCGTCTACCAGAAACTTCTTTGGAGGACGTGGAGCTTCATGAATGTGCGCGCTGGCCGATTCGCGTTTTTCATGGGGCTGATCCGGCTCGGGACCCGTTTTGCGCGATTTGTGCCGAAACCGCTTCGGATCCTGGAATTCGGAGCCTGGGCGAAAGGACGGGCAGTGCCGACGCCGAAAGGTCTGGCTTTCCGGAAATGGTGGAAGAAAAATCGGAAAAAAACTCAGAGCGAGAGCGAAAAATGAACAGTCGGGATCAGATTTTACAGAAAATTCGCAGTTCCATGGTACCCGTTCCGGAACCGTCCATTCCGGAACTGCCGCCGCTTTTTGAATCGAAATATCCGGACTCGGAAACGATGAAAAAGACGTTCGCGGATTCCTTGACGGCACTCACGGGAAAATTTTACGAGGCGGCGAATCTGGAGGAGGCGCGGGAGATCCTGGCGAAGCTCGCGCAGGAAAATGGATGGGATTCGTTCAGC
>CAZRGJ010000426.1:0-3110 GCA_964599445.1 uncultured Planctomycetaceae bacterium
GCCGAACTGCATGATGCCGGGGTTTCCATGGAATTCATCGACGAAAACGGACGCCTTGCCGCCCAGAAAGCCGCGATCGAGGAAGGGGGACTGCCCCTCACCGGAAAAACTGTCGTCGCGACCGGGAAACTCACGCATTTCACCCGTCAGGAGATCGAAGGAATGATCCGGCAGCTTGGCGGAAAACCTGCGTCGAGCGTCTCGGCAAAGACCACATTCCTCATCGCCGGCGAAGACGCTGGAAGCAAACTCACGAAAGCACAGGAACTCGACATCCCCGTCCTGAATGAAGAGGAATTTCTCGCCCAGTATGGCCCAGCGAAAAATTCGGAAGCCTTGGATGCAGATCTCCCGAAAGTGTCGGAATAAACCAGAAAAAAGGCAAGTCGGCAAAAATCCCTCTTGCGTGATTTTCGGAAATTCGCTATACTGCCGGGGAAAACAGACGAAATTTCCGGCAAAGCCCGACTTTCAGGCTTTTTCGACCGGGAGTTTCCCGAAAAATTCACGAAAAGATCCCAATTTCCGCATACAGACAGGAGTTCATTATGGGTCAGAAAAAATATTTGAGCAGAATCGCGCTTCTCGCGGTTTCCGTATTTTGCGGTTCCGCATTTTTCCAGACGCACGCATTTTCGCAGAACACAGCACCGGCGGCCTCATCCCGCACGGTCCTTCAGGTCCTCGCGAACGTCAACGGTGAAGAAATCGGCCGGCAGAAGGTCATTGATGCCTGCCTGGACGACTACGGTCAGCAGGTCATCGGCTCACTCGTGACGCGCTTCATCATTCAGAATGCGTGCGAAAAAGCGAACGTCGTCGTCTCCGAAGAGGAGATCATCAGCGAGATCGATGAAACTGCCAAAAAGTTCTCGATCCCGAAAGAACAGTACCTCAAACTTCTCCAGGAGGAGCGCGGCATTTCCCCAAAAATGTACGTCGATGAGATCATTCGTCCGACTATTGCCCTGCGCAAGCTGGTCGGTCAGGCCGGCACGGTCTCCGAAGAAGACATTCAGGCCGAGTACGACAAAAAATACGGTCCCGCAGTCAAGGTCCGCATGATCTCGGTCAAGACGAAAGAAGAAGCCGACAAGATCCGCGCGGAACTGGAAAAAGACGTGACGAAATTCTCCGCTCTGGCACAGGAACACTCGACGGACAGCTACACCGCAGCCCTCGGCGGCGTCGTTCCTCCGCTCCGCCGGCACACGAACAATGAAGAGATCGAAAAGGTCATCTTCGCCATGAAACCGGGCGAACTCAGCCAGCCGGTCCAGCTTGCCGAACAGTATTTGATCCTCCTTTGCGAAGAACACATTCCCGCTGTCGTGAAACTTGAAGAAGTCCGCGGCGAACTGGAAGCGATCGTCAAACAGGGCAAGGAACGCGAAATTGCCGGCGAGTATATGCAGAAACTCTACGAAAACGCCAAGATCGAGATCTTCTTCGGCGACAAAGCGAAGATGGACGCTCGTCCCGGTGTCGCGGCGATCGTTGACGGCAAGGTCATCAGCATGGCGGTCCTTGGCGACGAAGCACTTTCCCAGTACGGAAAAGAGACCCTCACCGGCGTCATCAACCGGACGCTCATCGAGCAGGAACTCAAACGCCGCGAAATTGAGATCACGGACGCAGACCTCCAGAAAAAACTGGCTGAAGAAGCGGAACTGAATTTCCCGCCGACGGCCGACGGCAAACCGAATGTTGAGGGATGGCTCAATAGCGTGACGCAGAAATTCGGAGTCACGAAAGAACGCTTCATGCGCGATGTCATCCTCCCCGGCGTCTCGATGGAAAAACTCGCCACGGACCGCTTTGAAGTCAGCGAAGAAGACCTTCAGCGCGGATACGAAGCCAACTACGGCAAAAAAGTCCGATGCCGCGCCATCGTTCTGAACGACATGCGCACGGCTCAGCGTGTCTGGGCGGAAGCCCGCAAGAGCGGCACGGAAGAGAATTTCGCCGAGCTTGCCCGGAAGTATTCCGCCGAAGCCAGCAGCCGAGAAAATGGCGGAGAGATCCCGCCGATCGGCAAATACAGCGGTCAGCCCGAGATCGAAAATGCCGCATTCGCTCTGGAAGAAGGTCAGCTCTCGCCGATCATTCAGGTCCAGAATGTCTGCATCATCCTCCTCTGCACCGGATTCACCGAACCGGTCGGAATCACTTTCGACGAAGCCAAGGAACTCATCAGGAAAGACGTCGGCTTCAAGAAAATGCAGCTCGCCATCGCGGAAGTCTTTGCGGAGATCAACGACAAAGCGTCCATCGAAAACTACCTCGAAGGAACGATCAAAAGCCCGCGTGAAGCACTCGAAAACGCCAATCCGAAAACGTCTCTCCAGGAAGTTCCGGTTCCGGAAGCCAAATAATTCCGTTTCCTGAAAATAAATCAGCCTCTGCACACTGCGCGCAGAGGCTTTTTTGGGCTCTTTCGCCAGACCGATGCCAGTTCCGTACCCCAAACGCACCCCAAACACGAGATGGACACGGATTCGACGGGAACAAGGAAGGGGAGGCAAGATCCTTCCGCTCCATTTCACCAAAAGTACGGAATTTCGCATTTCCTGTACTTTCCGTGTTCAGGATCAGAGATTTTCCGAGGGAAATAGCGTTTCTCAAAAAAAATTGAGATTCTTTTTTCACGCTGAGGCACGGAGTTTCGCAGAGGCACAGTGAGTCTGTTTTGGACCTTTTCTCCTGGTGTCCATCGTGGTCTCCATAGTGAGATCACGCAGCAAATCGGACATACTGGTCAGATAGACCACAAAAAAAGCGGCCGAATTTCGACCGCTTTCTGATCTCAAACGGATCTCTTCAAATTTTACTTGCAGCGATAGTAGCGGGCACGATAGATCGGACGCACGACTTTCTGAGCCGGAACACAGGCGTGCTTCGCTTCGGCAGCCGCCTTGGATTTCGCTTCGGCTTCGGCTTTTTCAGCAGCAGCTTTTGCTTCAGCTTCGGCCTTGGCTTTCGTTTCAGCTTCGGCCTTGGCTTTTGCTTCAGCTTTGGCTTTTGCTTCTTTTTCTGCCTTGGCTTTGGCTTCAGCTTCTGCCTTGGCTTTGGCTTCAGCTTCTGCCTTGGCTTTGGCTTCAGCTTCTGCC
>CAZRGJ010000427.1:0-3109 GCA_964599445.1 uncultured Planctomycetaceae bacterium
GTTAAGTGGCCCGATTTTCCGGCATGGTCCTTAACCATCGCCTCAAGAGAAAATCTTACATTTAACCAAGATACCAGATTTTCAGATTTTTTCAAGGGGTCGGAAGAGAAAAAAAAGAAAGATTGGCAAGAAATGTCCAATTATGCGGATAATTTTGGTTTCAAATTGCCAATGGGAGGGAAATTCTGCTCAAAATTGGAAATAAAATTCCCTTTCATTCAAAAATTTGACTCAAATTTCTCTTTTTCATTCCGGGACAGGTCGATAAAAAAACTGAAAGGCAGACATTTTCCTGACGGCCTGCCTCCTTTTTGCCTGTCGACATGAGGTCCATTCATGAAAAAAACGCAATTTGTCCAAATCTTTTTTTTCGTCCTTTCCCTGATTTTGATTGCTCTCGGCGTCTATTTTTATTTCGCGGAAGGGATCTCGCTCCGGTCGACCGCTTTTTTAAGAGCCGGTTTTCTCTTTCTCATTGCGGCCTGTTTTATTCGCCAGATCCTCCGTCTGCCGAGATGGACGGACATCGGATGGCTTCCTCTGGCGGCTGCCGTCATTTCGTGGAAGCCGTTCCTCCTGAAATTCGCGCTTCCGCTTTCGATCATCCTCGTTTTTCTGAATTCTCCCCTTGCGCGCGGAAAATATCGTCAGAAATTGTGGCGCAATCTGGGAAAGCAGATGAGGGATCACGGTATGCACAAAACAGGATCTGCGCCGAACGTCCCCGATGCAGACAGCACTGCGTCAAATGGTACTGCATCGAACGGTTCAGTGCCGAAAGACGTTCCCGCTGCGGAAAGCGTTTCTGCCGCCGATCCCGACTTTGTCCGGGGATCCGGATGCGTCTCCGGAAAGGAAAAGGCTCTGGAAAGTGTTTCGGAGAATTCTCCAGCAGATGCCGCAAACTTCAATGCCGGACCGGAAGATGTCTGCGCCTCTGAAACCGCCAATGGTCCTGGATCCGTCGGCAGGAGCGAAAAAACTGATTCGGAGACCGATCCTGCGCCGCATCCCGAAGTGAAGATAGAGATCCTCTCCGAAGATGAGGCAGACGAAGTACGGTCGGAAAAAAAGAGGTCCTCTTCGGATGTCCGCGGTCCCAATGCGAAAAACGTCATGTTTCGTGCTTTCAGCCGTGTTGCCGGACGGCAGGTCGGAAAGGTCATGCAGAAAGTCAAGGAAAAAGGAAAAGACTGACGTTAGACACTGCGCGGGAGTTCGGCGGGATTCGGCAGATCCAGCGGGATCTCGTCTGAAGCGGCGTGGAGATCAGACTTTCATTGAAGAGTGCGGGAGACTGTGGGGGGGCACTGTTTTGAAATTAAAGACGAATTTTCGTGAGATCGAACGGACGGAGCCTCTTTGGATGGCGATCCTGAACGTGACGCCCGATTCGTTTTCGGACGGCGGACGGACCGGTGTCCGTGAGTCGGCGGACCATGCGATGCGCCTTCTTGCGCAGGGGGCGGATATTCTGGACATTGGGGGAGAAAGTTCCCGGCCGGGTGCGGATCCGGTCTCGCCAAAGGAGGAGATCCGGCGCATCGGACCGGTGATCCGCGAGATCCAGGACCGATGTGCAGAAAAGGGACTCCCGAAACCGTTTTTCTCTGTGGATACCTACCATCCGGAAACGGCGGAATTCGCGGTCTCTCTCGGCGTGGAGATGCTCAACGACATTGCGGGACTGAGTGATCCTGCGATGGTCCGCGTCGCGCGGGAGTCTGGTGCGTCGGTCTGCTTCATGCACATGCAGGGGACGCCCAAAACGATGCAGACGGCTCCGCACTATGAGAATGTGCTGGAAGATGTTTTTCTTTGGCTTGCACGACGCCGGGACGCTCTTTTGGAGGCTGGACTGGAACGCGAAAAGCTCGTCGCGGATTTTGGACTCGGTTTCGGAAAAACGATGGAGCAGAACTGGATCCTGGCGGAAAACGCACGCCGATTTCAGGATCTCGGCATCCCGGTTTTGGCGGGGCATTCGAGAAAACGGTTTCTGGACCGCATTCTGAACGCGCATCCGGAAATGAACCGCGACGATGCGACGCACCCCGTCTCGCGCCTTCTCGTTTCGCAGGGGGTCCAGATCCTCCGCACGCACGTTCGGCCGGAGATCGAATAAAAATTGAACGAAAATGAGACCATCTCGCCATTCGCCTGAAATTTGGAGGGTCGCCAAATGCCTCACATGATGAAAAGACGCCATTTCTGTATGCTTTCCGTTTTGGGGAGTTTTGGCGCATTTGCGTTCTCTGCGTCCGCCAAAGAAGCTGGAACGCCGCGCAGTACCGGCACGCCGTGCCATGCAGGATCGGCACGCCGTGCAGGAACGGTACTTAAAGTGGGGCCGGGACAGGCTTTCGAGATGATCGAGGATGCCGTTCAGGCCGCAGGACAGGATACGGAGATCGTCGTTTACCCGCTGAAAAACCGGGAGCCGTACACTCAGGTGCACGTTCTGGTCCGGACTCCGAAACTCACGATCCGCGCCGCAGATCCGAAACGTCCCATTGTGCTTGACGGCGAGGGCTTCGACTATTCCGGAGCCGGGAGCATCCCGCGGGCGATCGTTCAGTTCAGTGCTGGAGCAGACGGCGGAAAGCTGGTCGGGTTCATCCTCCAGAATGCGCACAACCAGACGCACAATGCGGCAGGCGTCCGAATCTCGCAGGCAAACGGCGTGACGGTCTCCCGCTGCCTCATCCGCGCGAACGACATGGGGATCATGAGCGACGGAAGCGCCCTTCAGAAAACGGGGGCGGACCAGAAGATCGAAGACTGCGAGATCGTGCGGAACGGCGCGTTGGAAGATGCGGGCTTCAACCATAATCTCTACCTCGGCGGCGACAGCGCGGAGGTTTCCCGGTGCGAGATCGCCTGGCCGCTGACCGGGCATAATCTGAAAAGCCGCGTCCATCGTCTGACCGTTTCGGACTGCTTCATCCATGATTCCGCCAACCGCGAACTGGATCTCGTTGACTCGAAAGAGAACACGGACCAGCCCCAAAGCGACGTTTTGCTTGAGGGAAACCGGATCGTGAAGGACCCGAACTGCCGCGGGAACAAAAACATCATTCATTTCGGCTCGGATCAGTGCGTTCGGCAC
>CAZRGJ010000428.1:0-3105 GCA_964599445.1 uncultured Planctomycetaceae bacterium
TTCAGAACCACCTTGCAGTCCGTCCGCTCGGCATCCGGATGCAGTGTTCTGGAAAGCACGAATTTCGGGTACGCCGTCTCCGGATCCCAGGTCCGTCCCCCCGATTCCAATTTCCCGTCCAAACTGGCGGTTTCCAAAACCGACTTTCCGACCGACGATACATTGACCGTCCACGCACCTGTCGGCAACTCCCCATTTTCCGACCGTTCCGCACGCTTCACGTTCGTCCCGGCTTCCGGTCTACTGCCAGTTTCCGATCCATTCATTTTCAGCACACGTTCCGAGGAATTCCTCTCCCACGCACCATTACCAGCCGCAGTCGCAGTATCCGAGACCAAAACGGCTCCCTCAGGAAGCTCAAACGTCTTCAGAGCGGACTCGCGCAGTTTCTGAAACTCACGATTCAGAAGCTCCAGCCTGTGCAGATACTTCTCCGGGAGCACTTCTCTTTGCTGCTCAGAGATTCCCGTCTTCGAATCCAGTCGATGAAGCCGAAACGACATGACGAATTTCTGCGGAAACGGCCGGGAATCCACAAATTCCACGATCTCTTTCATCTTCCCGACCGCCTCAAACTCCTCTGCAGCCAGAAACGCACGGATGCGCCGGGTCAACTCCATCTCTTCCTGGATCGTTGACGGCGAACCATCATGTTCCATCCCTCTGGGCGTCGCCTCACCTATGAGCCAGTCAAATTTCTCAAGCTCCTTTTCCTCTTCGGAAAGTTCCCTCAGATCATGGATCGTCCCCCCTTGCTCCTCTTTCCTCTGATAGTAATTCACCGGAGCACAGTAGTAGTCCGAAGACCTTCCTTCCGGGATCTTTACCCGCAGATCCTCACTAAGCCAGGACGTTCGCAGAGGAACCGAAAATCCGCCCTCCATCCCCTTCGATGACCCGTCATGAAGATACGATTCCTTCTCCCGTAAGCCCTGGATCCAGTTCAGACGGACTTTTCCCGGATCAAGGGGACTCGGATAAAGTTCCGCTCTCCCATGAGGAAACGTCAGATGCTCATTCCCAATCGACTCCGAATAAAAATTCCCCCAAAGATCCCCATGCCATCGGTCCACAAGATGCGGGATCTGCTTCCCGGAAATATTTCGGTAAAACGAGACCGCGTAAACGAGATCCCCAACGTACTTCTTCAGCGGATAGATCAGGACCACCTCCTCCAGTTCCGGTGTATGCCGAAACCGCTGTACGTAAATATTCCCGCGGATCTGAATGTCTACATCGCCTGCCTCGAAATACCTGAATTCCAGTGTTTACTGTTCCCCTCGCTCACTTCGGATCCTGGCAGCCTCCGCCCGATATTTGGGATCATTGGCGATTTGGTCATAGGAAGCCGGAACCGCATCACCAGGGATCCGAATTATCCCTTACGCTTCCGCCCAACAGACCAATGAAAGCAGGACTGGAAGCCACAGGAATATCCAAGCTCTTTCTCTCATAAATCCCTCCTGTTTTTCAGACATAAAATACCACAAATGCCACAAATCACGCTCTCAAAAATCAATATAGCAGAACTAGCTTTACCTGTCAAGTCTCCAGAAAAAAATTCAGAAAAATTCTAAAAGAACCATAAAAAAAGCAGAACCGCCCGGATGAGCCATTCTGCTTTTTGTAGATCCGATCGATCTTCGTCTGAAATTACTCAGCGTCGAAGCTCGGTTTCACAGCTTCCGCCTTGCGCTCGTTCTTGACGAACTCAAGGATCGCGCGGGTACCGGCGTCGCCAAGACGCGGCTTGGCCAGACGGAGGATGCGCGTGTAACCGCCCTGACGGTCAACGAACATCGGAGCGACGACGTCGAACAGGAGTTTCACAGCGATTTCATCATGGAGAAGCTGGGCCAGACGGCGGCGGGCAGCCACGACCGGCGCGTTCACTTTGTTCCATTCCTGCCACGCTTCGCTCTTGCGCCATTCTTTGTATTCGGCACTGCGGCGGTCACGGGTCGGAACCATCGCGTCGGCGGCAGCTTTGGCAGCCAGGGCGTTCTTGGCGATCGTGACGCACTTTTCGACGAACGGACGAACTTCCTTCGCCTTCTGGATCGTCGTGATGATGCGGCCTTTCACTTTCGGAGCCTGCTTGGCATCATAGTAATCTTCCACATCACGTTCCGTCAGAATGAGGGAAACGGCCAGCATACGAAGAAGGGCGCGCTGATGCTTCGGGTTACGGCCAAATTTACGACCTGCAAAACGATGTCTCATGGATTTACCTTTTCTTTTTTCTGGGGTAGGGGACTCGCAAAAAGTCCCAAATCAATTTCGAGCCATGCCCGGCTTCGATTCCAAAATCTCTCAGTCTCCCAAAGGAAACAGGAAGCCGTTCACGCCCCAACGCAAACACGAGCCGGACGCCCGGCCCGTGGAATTTTTTAGTACTGCTGCGTACGCATCACAGGAAGACGCATTCCGAGCTGGAGTCCATTTTCCTGCAATTTTTCGCGGATCTCCTTCAAGGAAGTTTCACCGAAGTTACGCACTTCCAGAAGCTGATCCTCTGTTTTGGAAACGAGCTCGCGGATCGTCGTAATGTGCGCCGATTCCAGACAGTTGCTCGCGCGAACGCCCAGATGCAGCTCCGACACGTTCATAGAGAGCTTGGCTTCCATGATCGGATCGATCTCATTTCCGGTAACCTTGCCTTCCGTATGGATCTGCTCGCCCAGTTCAGAATACTGAACAAAGGGATTCAGATGCTTACGAAGGATCTTGGCCGCTTCGACCAGCGCGATCTGAGGATTGATCGAACCATCCGTCCAAATTTCCATAATCAATTTGTCGTAGTTCGTCTTCTGACCGACGCGCGTCTCAACGACTTCATACCGCACTCTTCTCACAGGGCTGAACGTGGCGTCCAGCGGGAGGGATTCCTGTACAGAATTTCTTCTTTCCGTAGCCGGGACATACCCGCGGCCCTTTTCGACCACCATTTCCATGACGAAATTCACGTCTTTGGTCAGGGTGGCGATCACATGGTCTTTGTTGATGACTTCGACCATGTGGTCCGTCTGAATATCAGCACCCGTGATCGGACCAGGCGTATGCTTCTCAATACGAAGGATACGCGGGGTTTCCGATTCGGAACGG
>CAZRGJ010000429.1:0-1444 GCA_964599445.1 uncultured Planctomycetaceae bacterium
CCGCAGATCCCGGCACCTGCGCCTGGACCGAAAAGACCGTTAGATCAGAGACCAGCCCCGCAAGAATCAGAAAAAAAGTCAAAAAAGCTCCGAAACTGAAAATTCGACGGTACATAAAATCTCCAAATCTTCCTGAGATCCCATCTTCAAAATCTGAAAATCAGACCAACGCAGCCGCGTCATTCCGTCCGAATTATACTCAATCAAAAATCGAATGTCAAGGGGGAGAGCGTACGGTTTTGGAAAAATCCCGGTCTGAAACCAGAAACAGACGGTCCGGCATTGGCCGCACACATAAAAATCCCGCAAAAGACGGTCAGTCTTTCACGGGATCTGTTTTGTTCTCCAAACCGGTCAGACCGGAACAGAAAGAAGCGCAGGAGGCATTCTCTTAAATTTCGGCGAACGATTATTTTTCGACGAGTTTGAACGGAGCAGCCTTGACGACGCGGGTGACGGCACCGCTCTTCAGGCACTGCGCGCAGATGCACACGGTCTTGTGCGTGCCATTTTCCGTGGAGATACGAACATTGCGAAGGTTCGGTTTGAAAACACGGCGCGTGATGCCGGTCACTTTCGTACCAACACCGCCGAGATACTTGGCGCGACCGCGAGTCTGGACCACATTACCGACCTGCTTTCCCTTACCGCAAAAGCTACAAACTGCCATTGCACTTCCTCCTTAAGTCTTTATGTTTCGTTTCGGTGTTTCTCAACAACCGGTTCATCATATTTCAACATGACGCACTATTTTACACAAAATCGCAAGAGTTTCAAGCCCCCCCTTTCCTTTTTTCTCCATTTTTCTCCATTAATCCGAAAAAATTTCTCGGAAATCCAAAATTTTTACTTGACAAAAACTCCGGAAAGCGTTAAAATCCCCGTTTTTTTGCCGTTTTGGAAAAATTTTTCGACTTTTTTTCTGATTCTTCCCATTTGCGGGGGGGCAGGGAGTTGACGCAATGGAATTTCTGGTTTAAAATAAAATGAAAGGATTTTCCAGACTGTGTTTTCATGTGCGTGCACTTTTCGCGCAGACAAAACGCCGTTTTTATTGACCCCGAAAAAAAGACTCAGGTGAAAATATGTCGAAAACGAAATTTGGTTTCATTTTCATCGCACTGCTGGCCATGTTTCTCTTTACGGCCGAAAACGTGATGGTTCCTTCCTTCTGCGCCGCGCAGGATGAATACGATGAAGAGTATTCCGACGAAGAAGATGCCTCCGGCGATGAAGAGAATGCGGATGCCCGCGGTTCCGATGAAGACCCGGATGCGGAAAACGAAGAAGGGTACAGCGATGAAGATGAAGATTTCGATCCGGATGCGCCACTTCCCGAACCCAAGCGTGTCAGCGGAACGAAACTCGAAACGAAAGACCACATTCTCCTCTCCGCGACCTACTATCCCGGAAACCGCGGCAAAAAGAGCGTCCCGGTCATCCT
>CAZRGJ010000429.1:1454-3102 GCA_964599445.1 uncultured Planctomycetaceae bacterium
GGAAACCGTGAGGATGTGGAAGTTCTGGCGCAGGAACTCCAGCGGATGGGCTGTGCGGTCCTGATCCCCGATCTTCGCGGTCACGGACGCAGCAACCGGATGCTCGTCGGTCCGGAAAGTACAGAAAAATTTGAAGCCGGCGCGAAGATCAAATTCAACGACATTCAGGAGATCGTGCAGTACGACCTCCCGTGCCTGAAGCGCTTCCTGCTGCAGCAGAACAACGCGGGCCGTCTGAATATCGACAAACTGTGCGTCGGCGGTATCGGCTACGGAGGCATGGCGGCGGCGTACTTTGCCAATCAGGACTGGAATCCCATGGTGCGCCGCAAGAAGGCCAACCCCTCCTTCGGCGACGTGAAGGGATTTTTCCTCATCTCTCCGCCCAAAAACGTAAAGGGGATCCGTTTCATCGACACGCTGACCTATCCGAACTGGCGTGAGTCGGCATCCTGCATCGTCATCGGAAACACGAAAGGGAAAAAACTCGTCAAGGCAATGGAGACGCAGGTCAAAAAAGCCTGCGGCAAAGACGCTATGGAACGCTGCTGGTTCCGTACCTACGATGTGGACGGCGACGGCGCGGAAATGATCCAGGATCCGGATTCTGATGCCGTGCTGGACATTACGGCCTTCGTCGAACTGCGGTGCATCAAACGTGATATTCTCTGGAAGAGCCGCTAGGAATGAATCGTCCGGAATGAATTAAAGAATTGACGGTGAATCATGGATCCTGAAATTTGAATTGAAGATCCATGATCCACTTTTTCCACCTCTATTTCCACACCAATTCCCCCCAGTATTCAAGAAAGGTCCCTGAATGCGAAAGATACTCTCCGCTTTCATTCTGACTGCGCTCGTTTTCGGCCAGTCCATTTTCAATTCCTCCTTTACTTCTCCGGCTTGCGCAGATGAGACGGTCTACGACGTCGTTGTGTACGGTGGGTCCAGTGCCGGCGTTTCCGCGGCAGTTCAGGCAAAACGCATGGGCAAGACCGCCGCCATCGTCTGTCCGGACATGCATCTCGGCGGACTTTCGTCTGCGGGCCTCGGCGCGACCGACTCGGGAAACCGGGCCGTCATTGGCGGAATTTCCCGTGAATTCTACCATCGGCTCTGGAAACACTACCAGAAACCCGAAGCGTGGAACTGGACGGAGATCCCAAATTACGGAATGCCCGGTCAGGGAGGACGCGGTTTCGATAATGAAACGCAGACCGCGTGGGTCTTTGAGCCGCACGTCGCGGAAATGGTCTTCGAGGACTTCGTGAAGGAAAACGACATTCCGGTCTTTCGCGGACGGTATCTGGACCGCATGAAGAAGGACTGCGTGGAGAAAGACGGGACCCGGATCGTTTCCATCCGCATGAAAAACGGCGAGACCTGGCGCGGAAAGACGTTCATCGACGCGACTTACGAAGGGGACCTGCTCGCTGCCGCAGGAGTCTCTTACACGCTGGGACGCGAAAGTAACGAAACGTACGGCGAAACCCTCAACGGCATCCAGGTCGCGCACGCCCGCTACCATCAGTTCGACCCGTACGTGGATCCCTACGTCATTCCCGGCAAGCCGGAAAGCGGGCTTCTGCCGTACATAAATGAGACGATCGGAAAAGACGGCGACGGAGACACGAGAATGCAGGCGTAC
>CAZRGJ010000430.1:0-3099 GCA_964599445.1 uncultured Planctomycetaceae bacterium
ACGGGTGAGTTTCGGGTCGGTGTAGACCGCCGGGCCGCTCCAGAGATCAAAATCAACGGAACCCGGAATATTCTGCGTGTAGTCGCCGAGTGTGCCGATAGACTTGCGGCGTTTGTAGCAGAGTCCGCGTGCAAGATCGACTTTGCCGATCCCGCCTTCATGAATGAATTTCATCGCCTCGCAGATCGCCCGAAGAGAACGGCTCTGCGTGCCGACCTGGCAGATGCGGCCATACTTTTTCACCGCCGCGATCATGCTTTTGCCCTCAAAGAGATTCTGGGAAGCAGGTTTTTCGACGTAAACTTCCTTCCCCGCCTGCATCGCCCAGACCGCGGACAGACCGTGCCAGAAATTCGGCGTCGCACTGCTGACGGCATCGAGGTTTTTGTCGGCAAACGCTTCCCGCATGTCCTTCACGAACTTCGGGCGGAATCCCTGCCTCTTTTCGACCAGATCGCAGCAGGCCTGACCGAAGGATCCATCCGGATCGACGAGCCAGGTAATGACCGAGCGCGGATCGTTAAGGAATCCGTTGATGTGCGCTTTTCCGCGGCTCCGGATGCCGAGGACGGCACACTCGATCCGTTCATTCGCGGCAGGTCCGTCACTCGCGAAAGTAAATGACGGAGAAACTGCACCGGCAGCAGCACTCGTATACAGCGCGGTGCGGAGAAAATTACGGCGGGAAATGTGCGTCATTTCGGTTTCCTTTCGAATAGAATGGGGGATATTGGGTTTTTTCGTGAAACAGACAGAAGCCGTCCGAGAAGATCTTCGGAAACTCCGCGAGAACAGCATCGGGGCAAAAATCACCCGAAACCGCCCGTTTCCCAATCGACTGAGTCTCATTATGCCACATCGTCTGCTTTTTGTCAAGCCGTTCAGGTTCATCCGGAAGGGATTTTTTTGAAAAAAACTTTCCCAGCCTATTGCATTTCGGCACAAATCATCTATAATGGGAGGAAATGTTTAACACTTACCTGAAAACTTTGACTTTAAATCAAATTCAGTTTGGAGATATGCGCAGGATGAAAAGAAAGGGTATTTGGACCGTGAGTTTTCTGATTCTGAATCTGTTCGCAGCAGCAGCGGGGAATTTTTCGTCCGTGCTTGCCGAGGAAGTGCGGATCTTCATCGGAGCGTACGACCGCAGCACGGAAAATCGCGGGATCTACACCGTGACGCTTGATGAGCAGAACGCGCAACTCAGCAGCCCGGTACGTGCGGCAGAGCTTTCCAATCCCGGATTTCTCGTTTTTTCATCGGATTTTGAGCATCTTTATGCCGTTTGCGGCGAAAAAAAGGATTCTGTCGCGGCATTCCGGGTGAAGGATCCGGAAAAGAAAAAGAAGGGGCCGATCCTTGAAGAAGTGAACCGTCTGACGGACCTTGGCCGATCGGTCTGTCATTTGACGCTGGACGCCTCGCAGATGCACATTCTGACGGCCCATTACGGCACGTCGCAGGTCGCGCTCCACCAGCTGAAAAACGACCGGTCTCTGGACCGTGAAGTCCAGAAGATCGAGCTTTCCGGCACGGGACCGAATGCCAAACGTCAGGATCGCTCCCATCCGCACAGCGTGAAATTCGGATCGGAAGACGTTTTTTATGTGCCGGACCTGGGGACGGACAAAATTATGATCTACCGTCTTGATCCGGTCATGCACACCTTCACGCCGAACGATCCGCCGTTCTTTGCCTCCGAACCAGGCAGCGGACCGCGGCATCTCTGCTTCTCGCCGGACCGTCGGACACTCTACGCCGCTAACGAGCTTTCCTGCACCGTGACGGCGTGCCGGGTCCTGAAAAACGGCGGACTGGAAGCGTTTCAGACCATTTCGACGCTCCCCGAAGGAATGGATCCGGAAGACGGCGGGACCGTCAGTACGGCCGCAGAGATCGCACGGACTCCGGACGGACGTTTTCTTTACGTCTCGAACCGCGGCCACGATTCCCTCGCGTGTTTCAAGATCATGGCAGACGGCACGCTGACGCTGCGTGAGATCGTGCCGGTGAATGGGAAAACTCCGCGCCATTTCGCGATCTCGCCGACCGGAAAGTATCTCGCTGCGGCGAATCAGGATTCCGATTCCGTCACGCTTTTCCGCATCCACCCCGACACCGGGAAACTCCAGTTTATTTCCGAACAGAAACTCCCCGTCTCGCCAGTCTGCATCGCGTTTGAAAAGATCCGGATGAACGTGGATGTGGAGCGTGAATTCCGGGAACTCGCGACAATGAAACTGGATCCGGTCTCTCCAAACTGGAAGACGCTTGGCGAATATCCGCTGAAAGAAACGCTGGCGAAGATCGAAAAACTTCAGCAAACATCGTTTCCGGAAGAGCTGATCATGGCACGCGCGCCCGTGGCACCACTGGAACAGCTTCAGGATTTCATCCAGCTTGCTTTCGAAATGGAAAAACGCTGCGGTGAAGGCGAAGACCGCGATTTCGTGCGCGAAATGGTAGTTCAGGCTGTCCTGCAGCGTTCGTCTCTGATCGTGCAGCGTCTCGAATCGCTGAAAGTCCTTCAGCTCCAGATGCTTTCCGGTCTCCTGAAACGGGAATTGGAATTCCTCAGCCGGATCGCAGAATGGAACGTGAGTTCTCCGACTCAGGATCTTTGCCGCGGCTGGCTGACGCACTACCAGAAACTTGCGGAAAAGAAAGGGACGGAGATCCCGTCGGCGGTACTCATCGCAGAGCCGGAGGCGCAAAAGTATCTCATCTCCGGGATCGAGCAGGCACTGAAGCAGCAGGATTTTGCAGAGTACACCAAACTTCTCGCCCGTTCTCTGATGGCGCGCGGCGTATGGCAGGCAGACTCGGAGCCGGCAAAAGCTCTGGAAGACATTCAACTCGCCTGCACGCTTGATCCGTCGCTGAAAGAACGTGCCCAGGAAGCCTCGCTTCTGCTCTTCGTCCACACGGAAAAATACGCGGAAGCCTTGGCGGTCCTTGACGAACGGCTTGCCGACTGGGAAGCACGGAAAATGACGGCAGAGAAACTGGCGTTGGAAAAACTGGCGGCAGAGAAACCCGCAGCAAAGCTGAAAGACTCTTCGGAAACTGAAAAAACGCAGCCGGAAGAGGCAAAAA
>CAZRGJ010000431.1:0-3098 GCA_964599445.1 uncultured Planctomycetaceae bacterium
GGATCGTTCAGGCGCAGGTCCGTGAAAATGCGCTGGTCGGGACGCTTTTGAGTGCCGACATGGTGAAGCTGCTTGCGATCGAGCACGAAGAATGGCTTCAGACCCACACGATGGAAGAAAAGATCCTTCGGTGTGTTTCCGCAAGCATTCTCCTTCTGATGTGCCTGATCCCGCTCTGGATCTACATTTCGCTGGTCGAATCGCGCATCTTCACGGAGATCCCGCGTCAGATCTTCGTCCTTGCGTTCACCATCGCGACGCTTTCCGTGACGGTCTGGAGTTCCCTTTTGCCGTCTTTCCCGCGCAGTGTCGGCCTTTTCCCGCTGATCCTTTTCGGGCAGATCCTGACGGTCCAGTATCAGCGCAGGCTCGGGATCCTTTTCAGCGGAATGCTCCTTCTGTGTCTCTGCGTGACGCTCGGCATGAATCAGACGGAAACACTTTGCTATATCGGGATCCTCCTTTCCGCGATCCTTCCACTGGATCGTCTCCGCGGCAGGATGCAGTTTATCCGGATCGCGATCTTCTCTGCGATCTCCGCGTTCATTCTGTTCCTTACCGCAGATCTGGTCATGGGAGTTCCGCCATGTCTGGAGATCGTGAACAAAGCACTGATCAACAGCCTGCCGATCCTTTTCGCCGGTCTGGTGATCCAAAGTCTCCTTCCGCTTCTGGAACGGAGCCTTGGGATCCTCTCCGACGTCCGGCTTCTGGAACTCTGCGATGTTTCCAATCCGCTCCTGAATGAATTGGTGAACCGTGCGCCAAGTACGTACAGCCACTCGATCGCGCTGGGGACGATCGGCGAAAATGCGGCCGACGCGATCCACGCAAACGGTCTTCTTGTCCGCGCGGCAGCCTACTACCACGACATCGGCAAGATCTACAAACCGAACTACTATGCGGAAAATCAGACGAACAAAGAGGAGAGTCCGCATCTTTCGCTCGCTCCGTCGATGAGTACGCTCATCATCATCGCGCACGTGAAAAACGGCGTGGACCTTGCGCGCCAGAATCACATTCCGCAGCAGATCGTGGATCTGATCGATCAGCATCACGGCACGACGCTCGTCGCGTACTTCTACTATCAGGCTCTGAAGCAGTACGAGGCGGAAAAACAGGCTGCGGAAGAGGCTCGCAGACTCTACGAGGAAGCGAAAAAAGAGGCGGAAGCCCGCGGTGAAGAATTTCGTGTTCCGCCTCCTCCGATGGAGACGATCCCGGAGGTGGAAGAGGCGTCGTTCCGCTATCCTTGCCAGCGTCCGCAGTCGAAGGAAGCCGTCGTCCTCATGCTCGCAGACGCGTGCGAAAGTGCGTGCCGGTCTCTGGTCGAACCGACGCCAGCCCGGATCGAAGGGCTGGTCCGGAAAATTTCGCAGGACCGTCTGGAAGATGAGCAGTTTGACGAGACGGACATCACGCTCAAGGAACTGCGGATCGTGGAAGACGCCATCATCAAGGGGCTGATCTCATACCATCACGGAAGGATCAAGTATCCGGAAAAAATCAAATAGTTTCCGTATTTTGAATCGGAACTGGTTTTGAATCGGTTTCGGAAAGCGGAAATTTTCAAATTTTTATGGGATCCCGGTGATTTAAACGTTGGGATATGCAAAATGATCGAAATAGAAATCGCGAATGAACAGGAAGTGCTGGAGATCTCCGAAGAGCAGATCCGTGCCGCCGTTTTGGCCGTTTTGGCAAAAGATCAGATCCAGGAAGCCGAGATGAGCATCGCACTGGTAGACGATCCCACGATCCACGGCATCAACCGTCAGTTTTTGAGTCACGATTATCCGACGGACGTCATTTCATTCCCGCTTTCCGATTCTCCGGAAAAACTCGAGGGGGAGATCGTCCTGAGCGTCGATACTGCGATCCGGGAAGCCGGGAAGGTCGAGGGAGTCTGGGACGCGCAGAAAGAGGTCCTGCTTTACGTCATTCACGGGACGCTGCATCTGATCGGATTTGACGATCACGATGAGGAAGACCTGGTCGAAATGCGCCGCGGTGAGGTCGAATGTCTTCGGGCGATCGGCATCGAGCCTCCCGAGGGACTCCATGACCGTGACGGAGAGGAGGCGTGAGCATGAGCTGGATCTTTTTGACTCTTTGCCTGGTCCTGCTTCTTTTTTCGATCGCGTGCCGGGCACTCCACGAGTATGTGCGTCACGATTTGGAACGGCTCTGCCAGCAGAAAGACACGGAGTCGTATTTTGCGTTCATCATCCAGCACTATGTCGAGATCCGTCATGGTTTTGAGATGATCCGGAGCATTCTTCTTTTTACGGTCCCGATCCTGGCGTTTCGTGAAGTCGGAATCCAGCAGGTCCTTCCGGAAGGAGCAGCTGCGTCCGCGGGAAGTGATTCGGAACTGACGCGCTGCGGAAGTTTTCTGCTTGCGATGCTTCCGTACTTTTTCCTCTACATTTCGTGCCGATACTGGATCCCCCGGCCGCTTGGCGACCTGTACGCAACGAAGATCGTTTACCGATTCTTTCCGTTCTTCCGATTCATCGCCTTTTTTGCGCTTCCGATGATCTGGCTCGGTGATTTTGTGGAGATCATCATTCAGCGTCTTGCCGGCGTCACGAAAACGGAGCTGGACGAGGAAGAGGACCTTCAGGAAGACATTCGCTCCATCGTCGCAGAAGGACACCGTGATGGATTCATCGACACCACTGCCCGAACGATGATCGACCGGATCATTCATCTGGACGACGCGAACACGTCGACCATCATGACGCCGCGAACCGAGATGCAGTGCATTTCCAATCAGGATTCGTGGGAGGAAATGCTTCAGTTCGTCAACGAGACGCAGCTTTCACGCATTCCGGTCTTTGGCGAGAACCGCGACGATATTCGGGGGATCCTTTTCAGTAAAGACCTCCTCGAATGCATGATGCCCGGCCATTCGTTGGAGTCGGAAAAATGGGCTGAGGAAAGAAATCTCCATCCGCCGATCTTTGTGCCGGAGACGAAGAAGGTCAACTCGCTGCTTCAGGAATTTCTTCAGTCGCACAATCATTTCGCCATCGTTCTGGATGAATACGGCGGTGTGTCCTGTGTCGTTACGCTGTAGGATATTCTGGAAGAGA
>CAZRGJ010000432.1:0-3096 GCA_964599445.1 uncultured Planctomycetaceae bacterium
ATCCAAATTGCACTTGTTCGCGAATTTCTGCGAAAAAGTGTGAACACGCCCTAATAAGGAACAGGATTGGCCGGGACTTGGCGAGGGATTTCACGTTATTGGGATGGAGTGGACGCCGGAGGAGTGTGTGTTTTATGTTGACGGAAAAGAGTCGTGGCGCACGGACCGAGGGGTTTCGGGGGTCCATTCCTATGTGCTTTTGACCTGCGAAGTAGACAAATGGGGGGGCAATATGGAGGAGTTTGAGCACCTTTTGCCGGACTCGGTGAAGTTTGACTACGTGCGCATCTACCAGAAATAGGAGGATCTGAGAAATCGGGATCCGGTGTGCGTAAACCGGATCTTTCCCTGAATACCGAAAAAGGATAGGGGAAAAGTACCTTCCCCCCTTGCTTTTTTGCGGAGTACGGAGTAAAATGGAAAACGGCAGCGTGAAACAGTCTCATTTTTTGAAAAACAGCAAGGAGGACCTCATGAAAAGAACCGTTTTGTTTTTTGCCGTCTGTCTGATGATTTTTGCTTCGGAGGCATTTGCACAGATCCCGGCTCTGCTGAAGGGGACACCTGAGGCATTTGAGATGGAGTGCTATTTGCGGGAACAGGAAATGCGGGAGCGGCTCTATTGGGAAAGTGCAGAAAAGATCGGAATGTACGAGGTCGAACTTTCCTACGATCTCGTCGGAACCTGCGAAACGTGCAGGCCATCGGAGATGGAAGCTGGAAAAGAGTACTGGCTTCCGGCACTTACTGCCAGGATCATGGAGGTCGTGGATCGGGGGATTTGCGATCTGCGATTCGAGGTTGACGGTACGTATGCCATTTTGAAAGGCTATCCGACGGGATATCTCTATGAGGGAATGCACATCATTTTGACCAGTCCGGTCATCTGCACCAAAGTGTTTCCAAACGGCTGGCGGTCCTTGAAATTCGTTTCGAAGGAAGAGCTTGCAGAACGGATAGTCGAAGGGGTGGATTTTGATAAAAATCAGCTTGCGGCGATCCGGAAAGCCGGTTACGAGAAGTGGGACTATCGTGACGGAGGGCATTTCTGGGCGAAATATGAATCGGTTTCCAAGGGAAAGCTCCATTTGCGTGGTCTGGACGGAGAATCGAAGACGGTGAAACCGGCGGAACTGACGCCTGAAAGCTCCGCAGTCTACCGTCGGGAGTGGAAAAAAGCTGTCGCGGAAGAGCGTAAGGAACGGGCGGAACGGAAGAAGGAGGAGATACTGAGAAACTCGGATCTGAGACCCGGTCAGTATCGTCTAAAAGAGCCGGGAACGTGAAGGAAAGCGTGAAGGCTGCGTGAGAGCGGAGCCGGCGCAGATCGGAAGGAGTGTGTGATGGAGAAAACGAAGAGTGTGCCGTTTTTTCTTTTTCCGGGGCTTGCGTGTACGGAGCGTCTTTTTGAACCGCAGAAGGAAGGGCTTTTGCAGGTCTGCCGAGTCTGTGTTCCCGCGTGGACGGAGCCTTCCGCGGACGAACCGCTTCGTGATTTTGCCCGACGCTGGGGCGAATCGGTCTGGACGGCGTACTATTCGCCGGAGGTCCCCGAGTCGGAGCGGCTGGACCCTGCGGCCGGATGTTTTGTAGGCGGACTTTCGTTCGGCGGGATGTGCGCGCCGTTTGCGGGTGAGGTGCTTGAGGAACACGGCGTGCGGGTCTTTGCGTGTTTCGGTCTGGCGACGATCCAGGACGGAACGCAGATCCCGCGATTTTCCCGTTTTTTGTGGCGGATGGTGAATTTTCTTCCGTGCGGAGGCTGGGGGCTTCTGAAAGTGCTTTGCGGTGCTTCCCTCAAGTGTTTCTCCCGACGGTTTTCGATGCCGAGGCGGGAGACGTACCTTCAGCTTCTGGAATCTCCGTGCCGGCGGAGTCACCGTGTGCTTCAGATGATAGTTGGGTGGCGGGACGGCCGGGCAGAGTACGGTTTCCCGAGGATCCATATTCACGGACGCCGGGATATGCTTCTGCCTCTGCGGAAACTGGAGCGTGAGGGAGTTTCGTGCATTTTGGATGCCGGCCATCTCCTGACGCTGACGAGACCGAGGGAGGTGAATGATTTTCTGTGGGCGGAGATTCGGAGGATCTTGAATGTGCGGGAGTAGGGAATCTGGAAAATTTTGGCCATTTTTTTAATTTTCTTTTTCTGAATGATTTCCTACCCGCTTGACAAAATACTACGGATGAGGTAAACTATGCGAAAATGATTCCGGTCCGTTTTATTCCGGCTCAGGTCCGATGGGAGAATGAGCGGGTAACGTGCGGGTCCGGGATGGAGAAACCAACCTTTTTCAGTTTAATTTGATCTTCACAGGAGATTTGAAACATGATCATCGGCGTTCCAAAAGAAATCAAGGCACAGGAAGACCGCGTCGCCATGTCCCCGGCAGGGGTGGATGCCTGCGTACGGGCAGGGCACACCATCCTGATCGAATCGGGAGCGGGCAATGGAAGCGGATTTACGGATGAAGAGTATCTGCGTGCCGGCGCGACCATTCTCCGGTCGGCAAAAGAGGTCTTTGAGAAGGCCGAGATGATCGTGAAGGTCAAGGAACCGCTTCCGGCGGAATACGAAATGCTGCGCGAGGATCAGGTCGTCTTCACGTATTTCCACCTCGCTCCGGATCCGGTCCTGACGAAGGCGATGCTGGATTCGAAGATCGTCGGGATCGCGTACGAGACGGTGCAGCTTCCGAATGGCTCTCTGCCGCTTCTGATGCCGATGAGCGAGATCGCTGGCCGAATGGCGGTCCAGGTCGGTGCGTTTCTGCTTGAGCGCACGAACAATGGACGCGGTGTGCTTCTGGGCGGTGTCTCCGGCGTGGAAAAAGGGAAAGTCGTCATCATCGGCGGCGGAAGCGTCGGCGTCTCGGCCGCGAAGATCGCACTCGGGATGGGTGCCCAGGTGACGGTCCTGGATATTTCTGTTCAGCGGCTCGCGTATCTCGACGATATTTTCAACAGCCGGATCCAGACCCTCATGTCCAACCTCTACAATATTGAGGCGGCCGTGAAGGAAGCGGATCTCGTGGTTGGCGCGGTCCTCGTGACGGGGTCCAAGACGCCGAAGCTGGTGAAAGAGTACATGGTGGA
>CAZRGJ010000433.1:0-3092 GCA_964599445.1 uncultured Planctomycetaceae bacterium
ATGCTTTTTGTTGGGTAATCTTTTGTAAAAAACGTGGTTTTTCGAGGTTGCCTCTCAACATTTCCATGAACCTTTCAATTTATTTTTTCATGTGCCTTCATGATATAAATTTCTTCAATTTCATTATTCTACACCATTTCTTTGAAAGCACAAGCAGAAACAACAAAAAAACAAAAATATTTAGAAATCGCAGGAGATTTTAACGATTTTGCAGATTAAAGCACTCCCAATCAACCGTATGCGAATCCTGGTATCCTCGCAGCAGTTGAGATCTTCGGCGCAAGCGGTCCCACGCGCGACGGCACTCTCCGAGAGCCGTCTGGCTGCCCGCGAAGAGAACACGGCGGTGAGAGAGGAACATTTTGAAAATCGCTCCTCCCTCTGGACTCCCTTTTCAAAAACTTTTTGATGTTTTTATTTTATTTTGTTTTGAATGCGTCAGACGACGGCCAGTTCCCACTCCCGCTTCAAAAACTCGATCGATCTTGGGATCTCGACCTCCCGGTCCCCGCAAATGCCGCATTCAAAAGAACAAAACCGGTCGTACCCAATGTACTTCAAACCGCGAAATCCCTCCACAAACCGGCTCTTGTTCTGTCCGGGGATCGAACGGCGCGGATCGGAAAGTCCGCCGGCAAGATGAACGTGCATGAGGTACCGTCCTCCGGAAATCACCGCCCCCATCATGTCGGTCTCCTCGACGCTCATGTGGTAGAAATCGGCCATGACTCTCATCCCGTCCGAATCCACATCCCGCGCGATCGCCGCAGCGTCAGAGACCCGGTTCAGGAACGAGGTTTCCATGCGGCAAAGCGGCTCGAAAACGATCGCCGTGTTGTGCTCCAGCGCGAATTCCGCCAGCGGATGCAGAACGTCCACCAGCCTCGCACGGATACTCTGGTTCGTCTCGCCGTTTTTGGGTGCGCCGAAGAGCGGGACGTAAAGCATTCCGGTACATCCGACCTTTCCGGCAGCTTCGAGTTTACGCTTCATCGAATCGATCCCGAGCTGACGCTCCTGCGGATCCGGCGAAATGATATTTCCCGGATTCACACCGAAATTGGTCATCGCGGCCGTCAAACCGGCGTTGGCGAGCGCACGGCAGAGCTGTTCTTCGCGTCCATAAAGCGGAACATTCACCTCCGCGCCCTCGATCCCCCACGCTTTCATCTTCGCGAATTTCTCTTCCAGCTCCTTTCCCGGAATAACTTCCATTCGCGAACAGATCCGCAGATGCGCCTTCGCGCTTCGATCCGCACTCTTTCCATCGAATAGTGAGTCGGTAATTTCCTGCTCTTTCATTTTTTGACCTCCTGAAATACGGTACCGTGCGTCCAGCTTACTCGATCGGTACGGTAACGTGTTCTCCGTCATTCCTATCGAGAAGACATTCCCAGATATGCGGCTCGATACTGTCATGGATCACATAAATACTTCCATCCGCCATTCCGATTTTCGTCATTCCCTTTCTGGAAACGACCGGTCCTCTTTTGGCTTTCTCCCGGGTCGGATCACCGCTTGGGTCCATCCAGCAGACCGGCTTACACTCGACCGTCAGAATCGTGTTGCTCGATCCGTCGAGGATCTCTCCCATTTTAGTCCCGCCAACGAAATTCCCCTCTCGTATCGGCATTCTTCTCGCGGGTCCAGGATCACGAAACATCGTGCTTTCGCCGACGATGACTCCAATGGTCGCCTCCGACGGAGCCAGCTCCAGCCGCGGGTCCTTGAAGCAGGACGGGCAGAGATCGTGGAACTGGGAATTCCACTCACTGTCCCACGGTTCGTCGTGATGGATCTGCTGATAAAGCGCGTCCTGTTCAAGGAACGGCAGAAGCTGGACACGCCAGGAATGAAGCGGTTTTCCCTCCGTATCTGTCGTGAACGGAGCTGGGAATGACTTCATCACCGACTCAAAATTGAGCATTGCCAGACCGACCTGCTTGAAATTGTTCGAGTGTTGCATCGTCCGGGCAGCCTCACGTGCCCGCTGAACTGCCGGAAGAAGCAATCCCGCCGTCACTCCGAGCATCGGCGTACTGGCAAAGTTCATTATCGGGAAACGGGTGTTCATCTCTTTCAGGTTCCAGATCAGACGGTTTCCTTCCTGTACCGGTCTGAACATTTCCAGATACAGCTCTGCCATATCCATCATGAACGCACGCTGGACAGATTCATTCTTCGCCATGTCCTCTTCAATATTTTTCAGGATCTGTCCGTGCCATGTCTCGTAAATTCTGAAGAGCCGTCCGGCAGCCTTTTCGTCCCGGCTCACGATCGAGAGTTTCAGCACTCGGTCATATACGTCAACACTCAAAAGTACCGCATCCAGCCCTTCCTCGATCACGAACGCCTTTGGGATACTAAGACCAAGCTCATTTCCTTCGCGCATCTGATCCAGCAATGCCGGAATCATTGCTTTTGCCTGTTCATTCATCCCGAACGCAAGGTTTATTGCGTTTCCATCCGAAAAAGAAAGCGCGTTCACGAGCTTTTCATTCGGGACCATTTTCTTTTCGGAAAAGTATTTCGCGACGTAGCCCTTTTTCGTTTCCCTATCCAGCGGGAAAAGCGTCGCGGCAAAAACCACGGCTCCGTTTACCTGTCCGGAATGCAGGACGGCATCCATGGCGGCTTCCTGTTCCGAAGAAACCGTCGGGAAACCTTTCAGAATGTTTTCCACCGCGGAAACCGCCTCTGCGTCTTCGGAATCAAGCGGCAGAACGGCAAAGATCGGTGACGCGGCACCATTCGGCTCCGCAAAAATAAAGAGCTCGTGTCCCCCGGCATTCTTTACCGTTTCCACTCGTTTTCCGATCTCATTCAGGAACATTTCGATCGTCCCCAGAGCTGTCTGGATCTGCTCTTCTTTCAGCGTATGCTTAAACCGGCTGAAAGGCCCCAAGCAGAGAATCCCACGATTCACGCAGTTTCAATTCTTCCAGATCCGCGTGCAGGACCAGCATCGTTCCTTCACTCTTCCAGGCCCCAGCGGACTCCGCCGCGCGGGCATCCTGCTTCCCTTCCGCGGCAAACACCGTCAGCGAACAGATGTAGAGTGCCAAAAACAAAAAGAACGTCCATTTCAGTTT
>CAZRGJ010000434.1:0-3091 GCA_964599445.1 uncultured Planctomycetaceae bacterium
AGACCTTCGATCGTGCCGTCTTCACTAAGTCTAAATTCAAAGAACTCCTGGTAACCATTGATCTTGACCGTAGCATAAATACCTTCCGTCAAATTACCTTTTGCATTGATGGAAACACTCTTCGTGCGGCCATTGACATCCAGATATTTAGCAGTACCAGTAATACGGCCTTCGATCATAACGTCCTGCATTGCGGAAAGGTCAACACCGCAATTGATCGCAACAGCCCCTTCGCTGTAATTGTAGTAAAGCGACGGACGTTCAAGTTTTTCAGCCGTCATCATCACATCGTCAGCAACAACGGTTTCCGAGGCATTGCAATAGGCATCTTTCGCCGCCGCGATCGTCACGGCATACGCAGTGTTGGCTTTCAGACCACGGATCGTGTATTCGCCATTGAAGGCACCGCTCTTAACGCTCGCCGTGACTTTTCTCGTTTTGCCGTAGATCGTTTCACCCTCATCATTTTCACCAAGGACTTCGGTATAGGTGATGGTATAACGTCTCGCAGGTGCGACGGGATCGCCATTCGCATCCTCAACGGAGGTTTCCCAAGTAACCTTCATGGAGTTGTACGTGGTTTCTTCCGCAACCTGTTCCAGTCCAGACGGAGCCGCGTAGGAAACCATTTCCGTCTTGACAGTCATCTTGCTGACCGGGGTGGCACCAACTTCTTCGATCATGCCAGTGATTTCAAAGCGATAGTTCGTGGAGGCTCTGAGTTCTTCACCCGTGATCACGAGGAAGGCTTTGCCGCTTTCATCGAGAACGAGTTCCGATTTCACGTCCACAGCTTCCTTTGTTTTCACGTCAAAGCAGACGACTGCAAACTGAACGGCATCAAGCGTCGCATCTTCACCAGCATACTGGAGATACTTCGCACCATTGCGGATCTCGAACGAAACCGAGGAATCCGTGACTGCCGCCTTCTTAAGGCTCAGGCTCGGCAGCTTGACCATGGTCGAAGCGGATTCAGCACTGAAAGCACCTTCCAGGGAGACCGTTTTACCAGCGTCCGCCATAACTTTGATCGTTGCCGCATATTCGGTACCGTCTTTCAGATTTTTGACAGCCAGCTCACAGGTTCCGTCTTTACTGACTCCCAGATCACGGGCGGTGACAGTACGGGCTTTTTTGTATTCAACGATTTCGCCGTCACGGTTACGCGAAACCGTGTAAAGCGTCACGGTATAATCATGCGCATAGCGCGTACCATTGTCAGTCTCGCTAAGCTCAGCTGCACTCCATGAGACGATGACGGAACCCGTGGGATCATTTTCATTGACGGAGACGGTAATATCTTCAGCAGAAACAGTTTCGAAGGAATCCGATTTAGCCGTACGGAAGGTCTTTTTGCCGACGCGGGTTTCAAATACTTCCGCAGCATCTTCAGCAGCAACGGTAATCGTGTAACGAGTGTTGGCTCTCAAGCCTTCAACATCATGGAACTGAACCGTCATGGTCTTGGAGTTCATATTGCAAATGACGGCGTCACCAGATTCATCTGTCCAACCCTCTCCATCCTTGACCAGCGTGGCTTCCAGGATGTCTTCGTTTGCATCATCAACAACGCGGATCGTGATCTTCGTGCCCTCAACGGACAGTTTGTCCATATTCTTGATCGTGACAGCCAGATCGTCGTTGGTAACGGCCGTAGTGTAGTTGATGGAAACATTCTTAAGGGACGGATTGACGTCCATATCGATCTCACCAGTGGGAAGGAGATCCGCCAGCTGTGCTGTGGCATAGGACTGGGGGGCAGTCTGCTGCGCAATTGCAAGCATGGCTTCAGCGGTGCAGTCGGTAGTAGTTTCCGAAGAAACGATTGCGCTTTCCACGGCATCACTCTGCATGGCTCCGAGCATATTGGCGCTCAGCAGCTGACGGGTCTCAAGGCCTTCCAAACGGAGGCTGCGGCCATTGCGAAGGCTTTTCATCGATTTGGACTGATTGTGTTTGGACATGATATACTCCCTATATTAACGTATCTCAAAATGAAACAAAAAATTTTTTGCATCCATGCAGCTCTTTCTTCTCAACAGAAGAAAGAACTAAAAGCCGGAAATGTATGAGGCCAAAATCCTCACGATGCCATCCTGAAGACCAAACGTGATCAAAAGTTCAGCAATCACCAACTTTTTCCTTTTCCTCTATTCTACCACAAATCGTTCAAAATGCAATGGTTTTTGAGGAAACTTAAAGATATGTACGCTATTATTTTCAAATTAAACAATGGTAAATTATTTTTATATCACAACTTAAACGTGAAATAAATTTTTAAAAATTTTTAAAAATATTACAATATTCAATAAGTGTAAGAATAATAACCACTTAACGTATATATATATATATATGCACAGTTATCTTAGACACGCTTAAAACAGGCCTCGTTTTAATTGAATAGATGGCCATTTTAAAACTATTTCAAAACAGTATTCAATACAATATTTGGGTAATTTTTTTCAAAATAACATTCCTATTCCTTGACTTTTCTTTAACATTGCCGTACAATACATATTTCAAACAGATCCTGCAAAAGATCATCCCGCCGTTTTGAACAGGAAAGTATTCAAATCTCTCCGATAAGGTGAAATGGCGTATTTGCAGATTTTAAATTTTTTATTCATCTTTACAGGGGATCGAATCATGAAAAAAACATTTTTCCTTTTGGCGTTTGCGTCTCTGCTCCTGGCATTTGCGGCATCTTCTGCAGTTCGGGCGGAAGAGAGGACGGCAGATCCGTTTGCGCCTCCGCAGGCGGGCGGTCCGAAGGCTGTGCTGATCCAGTTTCACCGCGGAGGCGGAAGTGTTCGGCCGGACAATACGCTGGAGACGTTTCTCTGGGCGTGGGGAATGGGCGGAATTCCTGAAGCGGACTGCCGTCTGACAAAAGACGGTGTCGCGATCGCCTTCCATGACGGCAATCTGAAACGTCTGGGACGCGGGATTTCGAAAGAGATGCAGGAAAAGCCGATCGGCCAGCTGAACTGGGAAGATCTCAAAAACGTGGACGTCGGCTCGTACATGGGGCCGGAGTACTCCACGCAGCGCATTTCGACGATCGAGGCCGTCTTCGCGAGCATGAAAGACC
>CAZRGJ010000435.1:0-3089 GCA_964599445.1 uncultured Planctomycetaceae bacterium
GGTTCGCAAGATCGTCGTATTCCGCGTGAATACCTGATCAAGTTCCTGAAGGAGCATGGTATGCCGACGACGGAACTTGAAGAAGCGGCCGTCGCGAAAGTTTTGGTAGTCGCACAGGACCAGGTTCTTATCGAGAACCTTCGTCGTGAACTTCCGCCGGAACGTCAGTTCAAGGTCGAAGTCGCAGCGAGCGGTTTTGATGCGGGTATCCAGGCTGAAAGTTTCCATCCTGACTGCATTGTTGTCGATTTTTCCATCGGCAGAACAGAAGCGCTGCAGATCTGTCAGAATCTGCGCCGCAACAGCGAGTTTGCTGACATTATTCTTATTGCTCTTTTGCCTGATGACGGCAGCACGAGCTCTATCGATCGTTCCAGTATCAATGAAACGTTCCGTAAGCCGTTTGATGCCTCCCTTCTTGCAGAACGCCTGAAGACTCTCGTCGGTGTTCGCAAAGAGCTTATTTGAGTACGTCTCAAACTTTCAGCAGATCTCAGGAACAGAAACTTTCTGTTTCCTGATTTCAGCAAAACATAAGGCAGAAGTCGGGAAACCGACTTTTTCCTTTTTCTTGAGGAGATTTCCGCAGCATCTCGGGCATATCTCCACGAATAACCCGCACAATCATACAATCCGGAACACTTCTAACAAAAAGACAGAAAGTTTCCCGCCTCCGGAAAAGAATCTTTTCAGAAAAAGGGAATGATCCACGATAAGAAACATGAGGTCTATTGCCTTCCGTCCAGCCCGTGCGACCTGAGTATTCGTTTCACGGTGCCGGATTCACTGAAAATTTTGGATTTTATTGGCCGATTCCGGTTGAATTTTTTGTAAAACGGTTTATACTGAATGGATAAAGACCGGTTTTATGAAAGGACCTTCCGGAGATCATGCCGGAAAGACCCCCTCAGTCCGCCGGCATTGGCTTTTGCTGCCCCTGTGTGAATGTGCAGGCAGCGCGATAGAACTGTTTCGGAGACAGCCAGATGAAAAACCTGTTCGGCAAAACACTCGTCGTTTTGATTTTCATGTTCAGCCTGATACTGCTGACCATGTCGGGAGCCGTTTACATGACGCACACGAACTGGCGTGCCCGGGCAGAAAAAGTGACGAAGGAAGTTCAGGATGCGGAACAGCAGCTGTCCGGCCTGCGTCAGCAGAATGATACGCTGGTGAAGGCGATCGAAGAAGAAGAAAAGCTGCGGGATCTGGTGGTCGCCGCACTGACTGCGGAAGTCGAAAACCGCAAGGCGGAATATACTGCCTATACGGAAGAATGTAAAAAACAGGACAAAGAGATCCGTCAGAATTCGGAAACGATGATGGAGTATTCGCTTTTCCTGTTGAAAGCACGTATCCTCGCTGACGATGCGTTGGTCAGGGTGCAGAATGAGAGAAACGAACGGATCCGCGCCATGCACGAGTATGTGAACAACATGAACCGGATCGAGGACCTGAATCAGCAGATCCTCACGCTGGAAAAACGTGCACGGAGCCTCGCCGTCAAACAGCAGCCCGAACGCTGATTTCCCTTTTACGCCGTTTCCCCATTTGGAGATTTTGCCAACTCGCGCCATTTAAGGCGGATAATGATTTCAAAAAATTAAAAGGACTCCCATGAACCTGGTCGGAAAAATTTTTGTCGTACTCATTTTTGTTTTGAGTCTGGTTTTGATGTCCCTCACGGTCGCGGTGTACATGACGCACACGAACTGGTACGTCTACGTCAATAACACGGACACCAGCACGGGATACCCTCTGGGAATTGCGCCGCAGTTGGCGAACGTCCAGGAAGAAAATGCGAATCTGCGCAAAGCCTACGCGACGCTCCTCGGCGACTTTGAAAAGGCACTCCAGGAAAGCACGAACGCCAAAAGCGAGATCGTCGCCGTCAAGGAAAATCAGACGAAAGAAGTCCAGGAACTCAAAGAGACCATTGGTTCTTCTTATACAGAAATGAATACCCGGCTCGACGATACGCTCAAAGCGCTCGTCACGATCGCAAGCGGTCATGAGCTGCTCCGCGACTCCATCAAGACGCTTCAGAAGGAAGTCACCAGCATTTCCGACAAACTTTCCGACCGGACCGGTTTCATGAACGAGATCGCTCAGCTGGAACGCAGAAATCGGGAACTTGCGTCCCGCAATGACGACCTGAAGAACGAAAACGTTCTGGCAAATGAGGTCCTCACGTACAATAATATGGTGAACGATCTGGAATACTACCGGACCCAGACCCCGCCGGTCTCTATTCAGGGCCGCGTGATCGAACAGGCCGGAAGAAAGATCCGGATCAACGTCGGAAGCGACGACGGTATCCGTCCCGGCCACAAATTCCAGCTCCTCTCCAAGGACGGCACGACGTACATCTGCGACGTCGAAGTGGAAAACGTCATGCCGGACGTGGCGACCTGCATTTTCTCCAATCTGCGAAGCGAACAGAGCATCAACGTGATCCCCGGATGCATCGTCCGGCCGCTTTAAGATTTGAAGAACGTGAAATCGAACAAGAAAAGTTGGTTCTTTCGGAAGGATAAAACAGAATGAAAGAAGAACGCCCGCAAGACGAATTTTTGCCTGAAGATGGTGGTTTTGAGGAATTGCCTTCCGGGGAAATGGATGAATTTGCGTCCGATGAATGGAAAGAAACGACCGAAAGTGCGGATGAATTTCAGGCTGAAGGTGACGAAATGTCCGAAAACGGTCTGGAAGAAAATGGGATGGAGTCTGATCCGGTTTCCGAAGAAATGATCGGAGAAGACGGGGAAGAGGAAGAAGAGAAGCCGATCATGTATCGGCCGCCGCGTATGGATCTCTATACGGTCCTGCTCGTTTTGTCGCTTCTCTTCGTTTCCCTTGCCGCTGCGCTCCACTATCTGGAATGCCCGCCGACGGAATACGGAATGGTTCCGTTCAAAAAAGGACCGGTCGTCTCCGCGCCTGGGAATTAAGAGTCTGAAATCAGAAAAGCCCCTCTGAAAAGGGGCTTTTTTTATGGTTCATGCGGCAACTTCATACCCAATTCACACAAACATTAAAAAGTTCTTGAAGAGGGAGTCTGAGGGAGAAACAACTTTCAAGATGTTTCT